>JADJZB010000025.1 GCA_016719485.1 Holophagales bacterium | reverse complement strand
GACGCGAGCTCGGTGTCCTGGATCGCGTTGACGAGCGTGATCGAGGTCGCGACCAGGAGGTAGGCCGCGAGCGCGCCCCGACGAGCGCCTTTCGCCCGGCCCACGGCGTGCCGAGCTCGCGGTCCGCGAGGAGCCGGGCGAGCGGGAACGACGCGAAGAAGAGCCCCTGCATCATCACGAACCCTGCCGCCCACGCATCCCGGTTCAGGATGACATACGCGAGGTAGGCCGTCGGGATCAGCGTGAAGAGGAGGTGCGCGTCGTTCCTCCTCTTCCACCACACCCACCACGAGAGCGCCACCGCCGGGAGGAGGCCGGTGCTCAGGAGCTTGAACCCGACGCCCCGCCAGCTGGAGAACCCCTGCTGGATCCCGGCGGCGTAGACGAGGTTCCTCGCGCTCGAGAGGCCGTCGAGGGCGTTGAGGAGGACGAAGGGGGGCCATCCGAGGACCGTCACGGCCGCGGGGCTGCCGCCGGACGAGAAGGTAGATGACGAACCCGAGGGCGAAAACGGCTGCAGAGAACTTGAAGAGAAACGCGATACCGACGAGGAGGCCCGGGACGAACGCGTCGCGCCGCGACACGAAGCGCCAGATGCCGAGGGCGAAGAAGAGGAGGGTCGCGAGGTCGTCCTGCTCGCCGACCGCCACGTTGAGGTTGGTCCCGGGGTAGAAAGCGAAGAGGACCGAGGCGAGGACGACCGTTTCCGCACCGAAGAGCGTCCGGCCGACGCGCGCGTGCACGACGAGGAGCCCCGCGAAGAGCGCGAGATTGACGAGCTTCAGCCCCCAGAGCCCCGCCAGGTGGTAGACGCCGTACCAGAGGACGGGCCCCACGAACGTCTTGCTCGTGATCCGGTAGCCTTCGACGCCTCCGAGCACGTCCTTCCCGAGGTTCACGGCGCCGATCACGTCCGGGTAGAGTCGGCCGTAGAAGGCGACGATCAGCGCGAGCTTGAACAGGATCGCCGTGGCGAAGAGCGCGAGGAGGGAGCGAGAGGTGCGGTTCACGGCCGGGCCTGGGCCCTCGCCGCCAGGAGGCGGCGGATCTCGCCGGGTCCGCGGGCGGCGCCGACCGCGATGAGGACCGTGAGGAACACGACCGGGAAGAGGTAGTACCGGTCCCAGTCCACCGGTGTCATCAGGGCCGGCCCCGCGGTGAAGAGCCCGACCGCGAGCAGGACGACCGCGGCGGCCGGTCCGCTCCCGTCCTTCGTCCACCGCCGGGTTCCCCGGGCCAGGAAGAGGAGGCCGAGGCCCGCGAGGAGAGCGTTGAGGGTCGCGACCCGCGTGACCGTGTACTGCTTCAGCGTGCGGCCCGCGACGACGAGGATGCGGCGGCCCGGCGTCGAGAGCCCCCACCGCGGGTCACTCTGCTGCTCGGCCAGCTGTTTCGCCCGCAGCCTCAGCATCGCTGTCAGGTGCGCCGATGGACGGTGGTGCAGCGACGGGTTGACGGCGACGAACGTCGCTGCGCACGAGCCCAGAACGAGCACCGAGGCTCCCGCGGCGAAAGCCGGTCGACGCCACCCGCGTCCGAGACCACGTCCGCCGAAAGCGAGGAGGCAGGCCAGGACCGCCCCGGCGCCGGCGACGGCCAGCCCGTTCAGCTTCGACCCTCCGGCCAGACCGGAGGCGACCCCCATCGTCGCGAGCCAGCCGAGGGCGCGGATCGCGCCCTCGCCGGAAGTGCCCTCGGGGGCCTCGTCGCGCGTCCGCAGCGCCCTCGTGCCGGCCCACATCGCCAGGCAGGTGAAGAAGAGAAGGGCGGGATCTCCCATCGCGCGGCGCAGGTGGACGAGGAAGTAGCCGGACGCCGAGAAGAGGAAGACGAACACGAGGCCCGCGATCCTCCCGGCGCCCTGCCGAACGAGCCCGTACAGGACGAGACCGCTCACGACGCTCAGGGCGGCCGTGGAGCGGCGGGCCGCCTCCAGCAGGCCGGCAGACGGCACGTTTCCGAGGAGAGCGTTCTCGTCGGGACCGAGCTTGGACTCCCATGGGCGGTTCAGGTCGGAGGCGGCGTAGCCGTGCAGGCGTCTGCCGATCGCGATCAGGTAGCGCGCCACGGGAGGCTGGTCCAGGGAGAAGTAGTGAGGCCCCCACGTGATCCGGGAGCTCCAGCCGCCGGGCGGTCCCTTCTGGGCGTGATCCGGGAGCGCCGGCTCCGGTCCGCGGACGCTCTCGCGGAACCACTGCGGCGGGATGAAGCCCTCGTCGACCGCCGCCTCGAAATAGAGGCTGCAGCAGATCCAGAGGCTTTCGTCCATGTGGAAGGGCACCCTGTCGAGGCCGCGGGAGAAGGAGAGCACCAGGACCGCACCAGCGACGACCCACTCGGCGAGGCGAGCCAGATGCGGCCGGATCGATCTCATCGTACGAGAGGCCCGCCCCCTCGGATCGCGACCCGCTCTGCACGGGTCCCTGCAGCGTTCGCCAAAGGTCGCGAGGTTAGCAGGTCGTCCCCGAGGCGAGGGGCTCACGCTGCCGGGCGTCCTCGCCGCGCACGGGCCAGGAATCGTCGGGAGGCCCGCTCTCCATGTGAGCGCGGGGGAGGACGGCGCCCTCCCCCCCCGCGGGGCGCTCAGCGCTCCTTGCGAAGCGAGGAGAGGTTCCTCGGGAGGCCGAGACGGGCAAGGTCGTCCTGGTCGCCCCGGATGCTCACGCACTGACCCCTGTAGTTCGCGTCGGAGCAGAGCTGCCAGGTCCCGCGGATGCGAATCGACATCGCCCTGTCGTTGAATCCGCGGTCGCGCAGGTTCGACGCCTCTCCCGTCACCGTGACCGAGCGGCCGCGGAACCCGGACTGCTCGTAGAGGATCGCCTCGTCGCGCGGGCCTCCGCCCGAGCCGCCCCAGCCGCCGCCGGACCGCACGAGCTGGATCGAGTTGATCTGGTCGTTGATGCCGAACTCCCGGAGGTCCTGGACGTCCTCGCCGATCTCGATGCAGCCGTCGAAGCTCGACGTCCGGCAGAGCCGCCAGCGCCCCCCGGACACCTTGACGGAGGAGATCTGGTTTCCCATCCCCATCGACCCGAGGTTGCGGACGTCCTTGTCGAAGCTCCATGAGCGTCCCGAGTAGTCCTTGTCGCGGTAGACGGTGATGGAGACGCGGCCGCCACCGGAGCCGCTGCCGCCCGGCCCGAGCTCCTGGATCGAGCTGACCTGGTCGTTGAAACCGATGTCGCGCAGGTTGGAGACGTCGCCCGAGATCTCCAGGCACCCGCCGAAGTTCGGGGAACGGCAGATGCGCCAGCGGCCGCCGAAGATCCGGACGGACGAGATCCGGTTGCTCAGGCCCATCCGCGAGAGGTCCCGGATGTCGTCCGAGAAGACCCACGAGCGGCCCCGGTAGCCCTTGTCGGTGTAGACGGCGATGCCGATGCGGTCCCACTCCGTCTCGCCGCCCCAGCCGCCCCAGGTCCCGCCGCCCCCCGCGCGGACGGGCCGGAGACTCGAGATGCGGTCCTGGAAAGGCGTCCCCTGGAGGTTGCTGCGGGACCCCGAGAAGGTCTCGCAGCGCCCGCGGAAGTCCGTCTCGGTGCACATGAGCCACGCCCCCGAGCCGATCGAGAAGCTCGAAATGCTGTTCGAGATCCTCCAGTCGCCGAGGTCGTTCACGCCGTGTCGCAGGTCGATGCACGGCGGACGCATGTTGGCGTTCTCGCAGACCCGGATGTCCGCCGCGGAAGACACGCGAGACGGGGCGAGGAAGACACCGCCGAGGAGGGCGGCGCCGGCGACGAGATTCAGAGCGCGCTTCATGTACGGAGGCTATTCGCGCACAGGACCGCGATCAAGGGGTCCGGCCCGGGTTCGGCGGGAGAACGCACGTCCGTACAGGTCGGTGCTGCAGGCAAGGGGCCCCACGTCGCGGCCGCGGAACCGGCGCGGAGAGATCTACAATCCCACCCTTCGGCCGGCCCGGCCAGTGCGAGGTAAAGACACATGTCACAGACGACCGTACGACGATCAGCGGGGCTTTCGTCCGTCCAGGGACCCGCCCTCCTCAACGCGGTCGTCGCGATCGCCTTCGCGGCCGCCCTCGCGGGGCCGGCCGCGGCTCAGAGGCTCACCGAGGTCGTCTTCGACCATGCGGGTCCGGACACGCACGAGTACGTCGAGGTCCACGCGAGCCCCGGCGCGTCCCTCTCGGGCTACACGCTCGTCGGGCTGGACGGAAGCGCCGGCGGCGACCCGGGGAAGATCCTCCACGTCTTCACGCCGACGACCGCCAACGACGCAGGGTTCTGGACGACGGGATACCTGACGTCGACGCTCGATGGGCCGGCGTTCACGATCCTCCTCGTCTCGGGCTTCACGGGCGCGATCGGGCAGGACCTCGACGCCGGGAACGACGGCGCGCTCGACGTGGTCCCGTGGACGTCCGTTCTCGACGGCGTCGCCTTCTCCGACGGCGGAGCGGGGGCGCTGACCTACGCCTCCCCCGTCCTCGGTCCCGGGTTCGACGGGAACGCGACGGCGCCGGGCGGCGCGTCCCGCTTCCCGTACTGGCGGGACACGGACTCGGTGACGGACTGGAAGCGGAACGACTTCGACGGAGACGGGCTGCCTACGTTTCCCGGTTCCCTCGCGCCGGGCGAAGCCCGGAACACCCCGGGCTCGGTGACGCGCGTGAACGTCGCGGACTACTGGGCCGCGGTCGACGCGAGCAACCCGTCAGACCTCCGGACGACGGTCCACGCCGCGATCGAGAACCACGTCATGTTCCCGTACTCTGCCGGCGCAGACGGCCCCACCGATACCTGGGACATCCTGAACCGGGCGGAGCAGGACCCGGTCGACGCGGGGATGATCCTCGACAAGTACAGGAACGCCTGGTACGTGAAGACCCCGGGCGGCGACGGGGTCTACAACCAGCGAGCACTCGTGGCCGAAGTCGTACGGCTTCCCCGAGGACGGGGACGATCCCCTACTCGGACTGCCACCACCTGTTTGCGACGAACAAGATCTACAACGGCAACCGCGGCAACGACCGTTCGGGACCTGCAACACCGGTTGCGCCGAGAACCCGACCCACCTGAACCACGGATCGGGGGGAGCGGAACGTATCCGGGCAATTGGAACTGGTCGTCTCCGTCGACCCGGACGTACGAGGTCTGGAACCATCGACGCGGCGACCTCGCCCGGGCGCAGTTCTACATGGACGTCCGGTACGAGGGGGGGAGCCACGCGGTCAATGGGAAGAGCGAGCCGGACCTCGTCCTCACGGACAACCTGTCCCTCGTCTCCGACCTCGGGCGGAACCGCCTACATGGGCCGCCTTTCCGTCCTCCTCCAGTGGCATCTCGACGATCCCGTCGACGACGACGAGCGGGCGCGAAACGACGTCATCGAGGCTTTCCAGGGGAACCGGAACCCGTTCGTCGACCACCCGGAGTGGGTGGAGTGCGTCTTCTCGGCGACCTGCGGCGGCAACCCGGCGCTCCTCTTCTCGGGCCTGAAGTCGGCCACCGACCCGAGCCTCTGCGCCGTCTCTGGCGTCGACCTCGCGTGGAACGTGCCGTCGGCGTGGAACGACGGCTGCACGTCCGGCTGCGACCGCGGGTTCCGCATCCTTCGGGACGGCGTGGCGATCTCCACGGGCGGCTGCGCCGGGCCCTTCTCCGCCTCCGCGACCTCGTGCGCGGACGCGACCGGCGTCACCGGCATGTCCTACGCCTACGCCGTCGAGGCCTTCAACCACGAGGGCGAGACGAGCACCGGCAACGGACCGATTTCCGCGGCCGACCGGACCGACGACGATCTTCCGCCGGCCTTCGCGAGCGGCCCGTCGGCATCGTCGGCCGCGCCGTCGTCGTTCACGGTGACCTGGACGACGGACGAGCCGTCGGACAGCCGCCTCGAGTACGGCGCCACCGCCTCCTACGGCTCGACGGCCCACGACGCGACCCTCGTCACGACACACTCGCTCACGGTGACGGGCCTCTCGGCGACGACGGAATACCACTTCCGCGCCGGCTCGACGGACCCCTGCGGGAACGGGCCGACCTGGTCTGCCGACGGCACGGTGACGACGGCGGCCGTCAGCACGGCGCTCGACGTCGGCGGCTACACGCTGACCCAGGCGAACTCGACCCAGACCTACACGCTGCCGGCAGGGACCACCGTACCCGCGGGCGGCTATGTCGTGATCGCGCGCAACGCGGACAAGGCGGCCTTTGAAACTGCCTGGAGCGTCACTCTCGGACCGGACGTCGTCTTCCTGAACTCGGGCGAGCAGGCGCCCATGATCAACGGTGGCGAGACCTACACGCTGACGAACGCCATGGGCGCCGTCGTCGACGGCCCGACGATCGCGCTGTCGTCGACGTTCCCGAGCGTCCGACGCAACGACCCTTGCCTGCCCGCGGGCTCGGCGGGGAGCTGGACGGCCGGAGCCGTCTCGTCGGCCACGCCCGGCTCGGGCGCCGGGGCGGGCTGCGGGACCGGTCTCGTCATCAACGAGTTCAGCGATGCGAGCGCCTTCGCCAACGAGTTCGTAGAGCTCCACTGGGACTCTCCCGCTGCGGCGCCCGCCGCCACGACCGAGGCGGCGACCGACGTCACCACGACGGGCGCGACGTTGAACGGAACGGCGAACCCGAACGGCGCGGCGACGATCGTCTCGTTCGAGTGGGGGCCGACGCCGTCGTACGGCCAGACGACGGCGGGCCAGGCCGTCGGCGCCGGGACGACGGCGCAGGCGATCTCTGCCGTGCTGACGGACATCGCCCCCTGCACGACGATCCACTACCGCGCGAGGGCGACGAGCGCGGGCGGCACGACGACCGGCGACGACGCGAGCTTCCGGACCGCCTGCACGGGCGGCCGCTTCCACGCGCTCACGCCGTGCCGCGTCCTCGACACCCGGTTCGACGCTCCGATTGCCGTCGGCGCGCCGCGCGTGGTGTCGTTCCACGGGATCTGCGGGATACCGGCCTCGGCGCGAGCCCTCGCGTCGAACTTCACCGTGACGGAGTCGTCCTCCGCCGGCTGGGTGTCCGCCTACCCGGCCGACGTCGCGTCGACGGAGACGAGCGTCGTCGCCTTCGGGGCCGGGCGAACGCGAGCCTCGAACACGATCCTCAAGCTCTCCGGGGACGGCACGGGTCGCGCCCGGCTGGAAGCGACCGTACCGGGCGCCGGGACGGTCCACGTCATCGTCGACGTAGCCGGGTACTTCGACTGACGCGGGGGAGGCGGCGGCCGGGGGGGCGCAGGGCGTTCGTGCGTCCTCCCGGGCCTTTCAGGCCCGAAGCCCACGCATTTCTCCCGCCTCCGGCAACCTTTGGCGGGCTGCCGCGTAGAAATCGGGGCGCCTCTGCCAGAACGTCTGATCTCCCAGGGGGCCTTCTTGAGCGATATTCGTCAATTCGGTGAACAGGTCGAGGGGTACTCGGTTCCCGTTCTCAACGAACGCGAGATCCGCGCAGCGGCGGGAATCCTCTTTCTCGCCACGTTCCTCGCGCTCCTGTTCATCCTCTTTCGCGGGAACTTCCTCCCCATCAAGTTCGTCATCCCGTTCTTCCTCGCGGACTTCCTGGTGCGCGTGGGCGTCAGCCCCCGCTTCTCGCCCACCCTGATCCTCGGGCGCCTGATCGTCGGGAACCAGAGCCCGGAGTACGTGGCCGCCGAACCCAAGCGCCTCGCCTGGATCATCGGGGTCGCCCTGTCGGCGACGATGTTCGTGCTGATGGTGCTGATGAACACCTACGGGCCCATCTCCGGGATCATCTGTCTCGTCTGCCTCGTCTTCCTCTTCTTCGAGGCCGCCTTCGGGATCTGCCTCGGCTGCAAGTTCTATCGCCTGGTGTACCGCAAGACTCCAGAGCTGTGCCCCGGCGAGGTGTGCGAGGTGAAGGCGCGGCAACCGATCCAGAGAACCTCACTCGCCCAGGTGATCATCCTCCTCGCCTCGATCGCGCTGATGGTGGCAGCGACCGTCACCCTGACGGAGACCCTCTCCATTCGACCCCGTCCCCTGTTCGGGGCGGAAGCGACGACTCCGGGACCGTAGCGTCCCGGGACGGAGGCAGAACGATGGGCAAGAGGGACCCGCGCGTCGACGCGTACATCGCGAAATCCGCAGAGTTCGCGAAGCCGATCCTCCAGCATCTCCGGGAGGTCGTCCACGGGGCCTGCCCGGAGGCGGAAGAGACGGTGAAATGGGGGATGCCCCACTTCCTCCACGAGGGAATCCTCTGCCACATGGCGGCCTTCAAGGCCCACTGCGCGTTCGGCTTCTACAAGTCGGCGCTTCTCTTCGACGACACGCCGAAGCAGAAGGAGGCGATGGGGGACATGGGGCGGATTACCTCTGTTGCCGACCTGCCGCCGAAGAAGGAGCTGGTCCGGCTCGTCCGGGCGGCGCGCAGGCTCAACGAGGAGAGGATCGCGGCGCCGCGCACGAAGACCGGGCCGAAGCCTCCCGTCGAGCTGCCCGGGGACTTCGCGGCCGCGCTCGTGGCGAACGCGAAAGCGCGCGCGACGTTCGCGGCGTTACCGCCGAGCCACCGGCGCGAGTACGCCGAGTGGATCACCGGGGCGAAGCAGGACGCGACACGGCAGCGCCGCCTCGCGCAGGCGATCGCGTGGCTGGAAGAGGGGAAGTCGCGGAACTGGAAGTACGAACGCTGCTAGCAGGCGCGGTGCACGCATCGGTGAGCGCGACCTCCGCGAACCGGCGTCGAAGCATCGAATCTCAACGCGGCGGCACCGGACGGGGGTGCTCGTCCGGCGATACGCCCGAACGTCGGTTCGCCTCTCTCCGGGTCTCTGCTCGAACCGTCTGGACGGCGTATGGGCCCGCGAATCGGCTGAGGACCGCCTGGAAGGTGCCGTTTGACTGAAGCCCGGCGGGGGCGGGGGCTGCCACCGTCCACCAGGTCGCCTGACCGCGCCCCCGAAAATCAAGACCTGACCCCAAGCGGTCGGCCGGTGACGAGCTCGAATCCGTGGAGGTAGCCGGCGCCGGCGGCCTCGACGCGCACGTCGACGAGCCCCGCGCCGGAGAGGAGCCCGGCCACCTCGGCCCCGTCGCAGGGATCCACCACCGCGCCCCGCGTCATACCGACGACCGCGACGGCGAGCCGCTCCTGCAGCCTGTCGAGGGACCTCTTCCACCGCGGCCCGCCGCCGCTCGTGAGGACGACGAGACGGCCTGCAGACCGGAGGCGGGAGGCGGCCTGGGCCACGAGCGCGGCCCGCTCCGCCCGCGGGACGAGGTAGAGGACGTCCACGATCACGGCCTGGTCGAACGCCCTCTCCGTGACGCGCTCGATGCCGCCGGTGCGGAACGTCCGGCGCGGGGATTCCCCCACCCAGGCCCGGGCCCTCTCCACCTTCCGCTCGTCCGGGTCCACGCCGAGGTAGGTCCCGGCATAGCCGAGCCGGTCGAGAAGGTGTGCGAGGAGCCCCGGCCCGCACCCGACGTCGAGGAGCGCCGAGCCCTCGAGCGCGAGGGCGCCCACGACGCGAGCCCAGGGTGCGCTCGAGAGGCGTGCCGCCAGGTGCGCCCGCGCCAGGGCCGGGAGGGCACTCGATGCGCGGACGACCTCGAGGACTCCCGGTACGGCGACTTCAGACCCGGCGTTCATCCCGCGTAGAGTAATCTCGAGCGGCGCGGAGCGAGGCAATCCAGGATGAGAGAGTCGGGCTTTCCCTGGCCGTGGAGCGGGCCTCAGAACCGCAAGCTCGCCCTTCTCGTCGTGGCGTGGATCGCCGCCCTCAACCTGTGGGCTCTCTTTTCGATCCAGGCCCTTCCGCTGGCCCGCCCGTCGGACTGGGACGACGACGTCACCCGCCGCGCCCCGCTCTTCGCCCGGTACGACTCCGGCTGGTACAGCACGATCGCCGAACGGGGCTACCAGGCGCCGCCCGCCCCGGGAAAGCAGTCGGAGCACGCCTTCTTCCCCCTCTACCCGATGACGGCTCGCGTCCTCCACGTCGCGACGGGCCTCGACGGGTTCCGGGCCGGCCTCCTCGTCTCGTACGCCGCGCTCCTGTTCGCGATCCCGCTCCTCGTGGAGGAAGCGAGGGAGCGTTTCGGCGAGGCGCGGGCCCGCGCCGCCCTTCCGTTCCTCTTCGTCTACCCGGTCGCGTTCTTCCTGGCGTCCGTCTACACCGAGTCGCTGTTCCTGCTCCTCGCGCTGCTCGCCTTCCGCGCGGTCCGGCGGGGGAACCTCCCTCTCGCGATCGCCCTCGGGCTCCTCCTCGGGTTGACGAGGGCGCCGGCGGCGGCCGTCGGCCCCGCGCTGGCCGTTTCCTTCTGGCTCGGCCGCCGGGAGGGCGAAAGCCGCCTCGCCGGGGCGGTCCTCCTCTTCTTCGCTCCCCTCGCGGGCGTCCTGGGCTGGATCTTCGGTCTCGGCTACGCGAAGGGCGAACCGGGCGTCTTCTTCCGGTCGATGGCGGCGTGGCGCCACGCGGCCGGCGACCCCCTCGCCGGCGCCGCGGCGTTCTGGAACGAGCTCACCGGGATGCTGACGAGCGGCTGGTTCCTGCAGAATCCCGGCGCGATCGCCCCGTATTTCCACTTCGTCCTCTACGCGGTCCTCGGTGCCGCCTTGCTCCACAGCCGCAGCTTCTCCGATGCCGCCTGGATCGCCTGCGCCCTCGCGCTCCCCGTCCTGACCGGGACGGCCACCGGAACGCCCCGCTACACGCTGACCATCTACCCGGGCCACTTCGCGGCCGCGGCCCTCTGCGAGGGGCGCCCGTGGCTGAAGTGGCCCTGGCTGGGGGCCTCGCTCTTCGGCCTCCTCGCCGAGTCCGCCCTTTTCGTCAACTGGCACTTCATCTCCTGACGATGCGAGCCCCCCGTTCCGTCTCCCTCGTCGTCCCGATGCGAAACGAGGAGCGCAGCCTGCCCCACCTCCTCGACGTCGCGCTCGACGCCCTGCCGCGCCACGCCGAGGACTGGGAGATCGTCCTCGTGGACGACGCGTCGGAGGACGAGACCGTCGCGGTGGCCGAGGCCCGGGCCGCAGCCGAGAACCGAATCCGCCTCGTGAGGCACGCCGCGAACCGCGGGCTGGGAGGGGCGCTGAAGTCGGGCTTCGCTTCGGCGACGAAGGAGTGGGTCCTCTACAGCGACTGCGACCTCCCGTGGGACCTCGAGGAAACGGGCCGTGTCTTTCGCGCCGCAGAGCTGACCGGAGCCGACGTCGTCTCCGGCTACCGGCACGACCGCACAGGGGAGGGAGTGCTCCGGACGATCTACTCCTTCCTCTACAACGGCCTCGTCCACCTCGCGTTCGGCTTCCCGATCCGCGACGTCAACTTCTCCTGCAAGCTGGTGCGCCGGCGCTTCCTCGGGGGGCTGCCGCTCGCGAGCGAGGGCTCGTTCGTCGACGCCGAGCTCCTCGTGAGGCTCCGCAACCGCGGGGCCGTCATCCAGCAGGTCGGGCTCGACTACTTCCCGAGAACGCGCGGCGTCTCCACGCTCTCCTCTCCCCGAACGATCCTGAGGATACTGCGCGACTTTGCAAGGCTCACTCCGACGCTGCGCGCCGAGAGGCGGCGCCTTCCCCGGTGACGCGGCTCGTCCTGACCGCGGACGACGCGGGCCTCGCCGGCCCCCTGTCGCGCCGCATCGCCGCCCTCCTCGCCTCGGGCCGGCTCACGGCGACGAGCCTCCTCCCGTGTGCCCCGGCCTTCGGCCTCGCGATCGCAGCGCTCCGCGACGCGGGCGTCGCCGAGGCCGGCGTCCACCTCTGCGCCGTCGGCGGCGAGACGCCGCTCTCCCCGGCGTCGGCCGTCCCGACGATGGCTCCCGGCGGCCGGTTCCCGCGCGCCTGGCCCGCGGTCGCCGCGCGCGCCGCCACGTTCCGCCTTCGCCGCGCGGAGGTCGAGAGGGAGTGGGAGGCGCAGGTCGTCGCCGTCCGCGAGGCGGGACTGCGGGTGACGCACCTCGACTCGCACCAGCACGTCCACCTCCTCCCGGCTCTCCTGCCCGTCGCCCTCTCCCTCGCGCGTCGCTTCGACGTGCCGTTCGTCAGGGCGCCGCGCGGCGACGACCCGGCGTCCGTCGGGACTCCCGCGGGGGCGGCGGCCCGGGCGAGGGCACGGCTCCTCTCCCTGTTCGGGGCGGCGGCTCGCCGCCGCGTCGCTTCCGCCGGCCTCCCGGAGCCCCCGCGCGTCCTCGGCCTCGCCGAGGCCGGGGCGATGACGCTCCCTCGCTGGTCGGCCCTCCTCGAGAGGCTTCCCGGCGATGGGACGTTCGAGGTCGTCCTCCACCCGGGCGCGGAAGACCCCGAGGCCGCCTCCCGCTACCCGTGGGGGTACGAGTGGGAGGCCGAATCCCGGGCGCTCGAGAGCGAGGAGCTCGCCGCGCTCTTCGCGGAACGCGGCGTCGAGACCGTCCCCTTCTCCCTCCTCGCGAAGGGCTGAGTCTCGCCGACCCCGACGCGTCCGCTCGCCAGATTAGAAAATCAAGACCTGACCCCGGTGTCTCGGCCGGGCCGTACGGCCCCGGAGGGCGGCACTCCCTCCCGTCAGAGCCGGTCGGGACCCTTCGAGCGGGGCACGCTTCTGAGCGGCGGACCGGGCCTGACGGTGTAGACGACCGCCGGTTCTCCACGCTCCGCGATCCTCTCTTCCAGCAGCGCCAGCAGGCGCCTGCGGCGCTCGAGAAGAGCGTCGACCTCGAGAGGGCTCATGTACGGAGCCAGCCGCCCGGCCGTAACGGCGGGGTCGAGGGCCTTCAGGCCCTCCCATATCCGCCGCTCGCATCGCTGGATTCGATCCGCCGGGATGTCCCGTTCCCGGCCGAAGGCGCGGCTGTGATCGATCCACCACACCTTGCCGGCGGAGTCGATCAGGACGTTGCCCTCGTGCCGGTCCTGGTTCCCGATGAGCACGTCGAAGACGAGCATCCTGTCGGACTCCATGGCCCATAGCCCGGGGTCGCTCGGCTCCTCGGTCTCGCTCGGGTGCCATCCCGCCCGGGCCTCCTCGATCCAGAGCTGAAGAGCGCCGGGCTGTCCCTTCAGCTGCCAGGGTACGGTGGGGGGGACGGTGTGAAGCCCCAGCAGCAGGCTGAGCTGGTACGCCGCCAGCTCGGAGAGGTACGTGTCGCGCAGGAACTCCGTGAACCGCCCCGATTCCCAGCGGGCGTTCTCCTCCTCGCGATGATGCGAGCGGAAGACCGCCTGAGCGCGCACCTTTCCGCTCTTCACGAGGACCTTCGACGGCGCAGTCGCGCCGTAGAGCTTCCTCTTCGAGACGCTCACGAGCTTCGACTCCCGTAGAAACGCCTCGACCTCCGCGCCGGTCCGGAACGGCAGGGTGCTGCCTTCGGGCCCGCGCCAGACGGTCTCGGCGTCGGGCTGGCTCGGTGCGCCGCCGAGCGACGCCAGCTGGAACCGCGGCCGGGGAAGAGTGAAGGCGCGCCCGCTCGACAACGGCGGATCGTTCAGGCTCGAGCGACCGTCCTTGTAGATCGCCGTGGTGCGGTCGCCGACGATCTCGAGCGCCGAAGGGCGCCCGTCCGAGGCATAGCCGCGCAACATGCCGGTGTCGATCAGGAACACCGCGTTGCCGAAACGGGAGACGATCCTCCGCCCGCCCTCGAGAATGTGGTGCCCCACGACGAACCGCCGCGCGCCGAGGCCGCTCAGGAGTCCGGCGACCTTCTCTCTTCCTTCTTCCTCGCTCCATTCGGCGAACCCGCGGAACCAGAGCGGCCCGGTCGGGCTGTAGATCGTCCATTCGTAGATCGACCCGGCGGTCTGGAGGACCCGGAGCATGTCGCTGGACAGCGGTGCGTCGCGCGCGAGCTCGAGCTTGACGACCGCGGAGATCTCGGGATAGGTGAAGAAAGGCAGGATGAGCCGCTCCGCGACGAGGTACTCGCGGACGCGATCGAAGGCTTCGATCTCCATCTGCACCTGGCGGTTGATCTTGTCGATCGTGGCTTCCCTCGCGTTCGGGCTGATCCCGCCGTGGACGAACACGGTGTCGTCCACCTTGACGACGGCCGACTTGCTCCGCAGCCAGCGCCCGTACTTGCCGTCGCGGCCGAGAGCCTCCTGGAACTCGACGAAGCCCAGGGGGTGCGCTTCACTCCAGGCACTCGCGTCGAGCAGCGGCCACGGCGCCCGCCCGTACCTCGTCGAGAGCCGATCGTGGAGGGCGGCATACCGCTCGTAGGCCGTCTGCCGGCGCTTCTCGGAACGGCGGTCGGCGAAGGCGGCGTACGCCGCCGGGTTCGCCTCGTGGAGAACCGAGGTCAGGTTCATCAGCTCGTGATTCCCGAGGAGAACGACGGTTCGCCCGCGCTTCCTGGAGGACTCGCGCTCGAGGTCCATCAGGAGGTCCATCACCTTCCGAACGTCCGGGCCGCGATCGAGGTAATCGCCCACCTGCACGAAGGTCGTTCTACCGCCCGTCCATCGAAGCCTCTCGTCCACGAGGCCGGCCTCCTGGAGAATCGAGACGAGCCCTTCGTACTCGCCGTGAATGTCGCCCACCGCCACCACGCGCTGTTCCGTCGCGGAGATCGCGGACGACGACAGGAGCAGGATGCAGAGGAACAGGGATCGTACGAAGCGGGGCTGGCCCCTCCGCGTAACGGGCTCGTGCCTTGCGGGTTTTCCCATGCGGGGGAAAGCGTAACTCACGGCATCGGCCCCTCGGCGTTGATTCTCGCAACGCCGAGGCGCGCCCGCGCCGGGGCCGACGCGGGAGGCCGGGTCGGTGGCTCCCTCCGACCGCTCGAACGGTTTCGAAGGGGTCCTCGAAAGCGCCGACGGCCTTGAGCGTGAAGGCGTCGACGGAAAGGGGGCGTTTCAGCTGTCACCCTCCGGTGAACACGGACGCGCCTGCGGGACGAAGGGGGTCCGGGGTCTCGAGGGCTCCCGTCAGCTCCCCGCCCCCTCGGCCTCGTACCCGAGGTTCGGGGCGAGCCAGCGCTCGGCCTCGTGGAGCGGCATCCCCTTGCGGCGGGCGTAGTCGGTCACCTGGTCGCGGCCGAGGCGGCCGACGGCGAAGTAGTGGGCTTCGGGGTGCGCGAGGACGAAGCCGCTGACGGAGGCGGCGGGGAACATCGCAAGGCTCTCGGTGAGGGTGATGCCCGCGTTCGCCGGAGCGTCGAGGAGCGCGAAGAGCGTCCGCTTCTCGGTGTGGTCGGGGCAGGCGGGGTAGCCGGGCGCGGGGCGGATGCCGCGGTAACGCTCGCGGATCAGGTCGTCGTTCGTGAGGGCCTCGGTCTGCCCGAAGCCCCATGCCTCGCGAGCGAGCTTGTGGAGGCGCTCCGCGGAGGCCTCGGCGAGGCGGTCGGCGAGCGCCTTGGCGAGGATCGAGCGGTAGTCGTCGTGGTCCTTCTCGAAGCGCTCGCAGAGGGCCGGGAGGCCGTGCCCCGCCGTGACGGCGAAGAGGCCGACGTGGTCGCGCCGCCCCGACTCGCGGGGGGCGACGAAGTCGGCGAGCGCCTCGTAGGGCGCGTCGCCGCTCTTCTCCTGCTGCTGGCGGAGCGTGTGGAGCGTCGCGAGGAGGTGCTCGCCGCGGGAGTCGGAGTAGAGCTCGAGGTCGTCGCCGACGGAGTTCGCGGGGAAGAGGCCCCAGACGGCCCGGGCCTGGAGAAGCCGCTGCTCGACGATCTCGGCGAGGAGCGCCTCTGCGTCGGCAAAGAGCTCGCGGGCCTTCTCCCCGACGACCGCGTCGTCGAGGATCTGCGGGTACCGGCCGCGCAGCTCCCAGGCGTGGAAGAAGGGGGACCAGTCGACGAACGGGATCAGCTCCGTGAGCGGAACGTCCTCCTCGGCGCGGACGCCGGTGAAGGAGGGGGCCGGCAGGTCGGCCGTCGCCCAGTCGAACGTCCGCCTGCGGGCGCGCGCTCCGGCGAGCGGGAGCAGGGGCTTGCTCTGCCGCCCCGCGTGGTCCTTGCGCAGCACGTCCTGGAGCGCCGCGTTCTTCGCGAGGAACGCGGGCCGCAGCTCGTCCGAGAGAAGGCTCCCGGCGACGCCGACGGCGCGGCTCGCGTCGGCGACGTGGACGACGGGCTGGGGCGCCGCGGGCGCGATCTTCACCGCCGTGTGGGCCGGGCTCGTCGTGGCGCCGCCGATCAGGATCGGGACGGCGATGCCCTCGCGGGAGAGCTCGCGGACGGTGTGGACCATCTCGTCGAGGGACGGCGTGATGAGGCCCGAGAGGCCGACGAGGTCCGCCCCCGTCTCGCGCGCGGCCTTCGCGATCCGGTCCGCGGCGACCATGACGCCGAGGTCGATCACCTCGTAGCCGTTGCACGCGAGGACGACGCCGACGATGTTCTTGCCGATGTCGTGGACGTCCCCCTTCACGGTCGCGAGGAGCACCTTCCCGGCGGCTTTCATCGTCCCGGCGGCCTTCTGCGCCTCGAGGTGGGGCGTCAGGACCGCGACCGACTTCTTCATGACGCGGGCGCTCTTGACGACCTGCGGCAGGAACATCTTCCCCGACCCGAAGAGGTCGCCGACGACGTTCATCCCGGCCATGAGCGGCCCCTCGATGACGGCGAGCGGCGCGCCGAGCTTCTCGAGCGCCTCGAGCGTGTCGGCCTCGACGTGGTCGGCGTTCCCCTTCACGAGGGCGTGGGCGAGCCGCTCCTCGACGGTGCCGGAGCGCCACGTCTCCGCGTGCGCCTGCGGCGCGGCACCCGTGTCGCGCGCCTTCAACCCCTCGGCGAACGCGACGAGCCTTTCGGTGGCGTCGGGGCGCCGGTTCAGGAGGACGTCCTCGACGAGACCGAGGAGCTCCCTCGGGACCTCCTCGTAGACCGCGAGCTGGCCCGCGTTGACGATCCCCATGTCCATGCCGGCGGCGATGGCGTGGTAGAGGAATGCCGCGTGCATCGCTTCGCGCACCGGGTTGTTCCCTCGGAATGCGAACGACACGTTCGAGACTCCGCCGGAGACCTTCGCGTGCGGCAGCTCCGCCTTGATGCGCCGTGTCGCCTCGAAGAAGGCGAGGGCGTAGTCGGCGTGCTCCTCGATGCCCGTGCCGACCGTCAGGACGTTCGGGTCGAAGAAGACGTCCTCCGGCGGGAAGCCCTCCTCGTCGACGAGGATCCGGTAGGCGCGCCGGCAGACCTCCACCTTGCGGTCGGCCGTTGCCGCCTGCCCCTCCTCGTCGAACGCCATGACGACCGCGGCGGCGCCGAACCGCCGCACCGTCCGGGCCCGCTCGCGAAAGGTCGCCTCGCCGTCCTTCAGGCTGATCGAGTTGACGACGGACTTCCCCTGCAGGCACGTCAGGCCCGTCTCGATGACCTCCCAGCGGGAGCTGTCGACCATGACCGGAATCCGCGCGATGTCGGGGTCGGCCGAGAGGAGGTTCAGGAAGCGACGCATCGCCGCGACCGAGTCCAGCATCCCCTCGTCCATGCAGACGTCGAGGACGTTCGCGCCCCCCTCCACCTGCTGGCGCGCGACGGCGAGTGCCCCCTCGTAGTCGTTTGCCGCCACGAGCCTGGCGAACCGCGGAGAGCCGGTGACGTTCGTCCTCTCGCCGACGACGATGAAGTTGGAGTCGGGGCGGATCGTGAGCGGCTCGAGGCCGGAGAGGCGCGTGAGCCGATCGACCGTCGGTACGGGCCGCGGCGGGATCCCCTTCACGGCCTCGGCGATGGCCCGGATATGCGCAGGGTTCGTGCCGCAGCAGCCGCCGACGACGTTCACCCAGCCCGCCTCGGCGAACGCCCGCAGGTCCTTCGCCATCGACTCCGGCGTCTCGTCGAAGCCGCCGAAGGCGTTCGGGAGGCCCGCGTTCGGGTAGGCCGAGACGAGGACGGGCGCGATGCGCGAGAGCTCCTCGACGTAGGGGCGCATTTCCTTCGCGCCCAGGGCGCAGTTGAGGCCGACCGAGAGGAGCGGGGCGTGGGAGACGGAGTTCCAGAACGCCTCGACCATCTGTCCCGAGAGGGTCCGGCCGCTCCGGTCGGTGATCGTCACCGAGAGCATGAGCGGCACGGCCGTCCCGCGCTCGGCGAAGACCTCCTCGACGGCGACGAGGGCGGCCTTGCCGACGAGCGTATCGAAGACCGTCTCGACGAGGAGAAGGTCGACGCCGCCGTCCAGGAGGCCGCGCACCTGCTCGGCGTAGGCCGAGACGAAGTCGGCGAAGACGTTCGTCCGCTTTCCGGGGTCGTTCACGTCGACGGCCAGGGAGAGGGTCCGGTTCGTCGGGCCGATCGACCCGGCGACCCAGGCGTGCCTGCCGGGGCTCGCCGCCTCGAACGCGCGGACCGCCTCGCGCGCCACGCGCGCGGCCGCGGCGTTCATCTCGCGGACGTGCCCCTCGAGGCCGTAGTCGGCCATCGAGATCGCCTGCGCGCTGAACGTGCAGGTCTCGAGGATGTCGGCCCCCGCCTCGAGGTAGGCGCGGTGGATCTCGCCGACGACGTCGGGGCGGGTGAGCGGGAGGACGTCGGCGCACCCCTGCAGCTCGCGCGGGTGGTCCGCGAAGCGCGCGCCGCGATAGGCGGCCTCGTCCAGCCGGTAGGGCTGGATCATCGTCCCCATCCCGCCGTCCAGGACGACGATCCGCTCGGAAAGGGCGGCCGCGAGGGTGGCCGGGAGCGGAGCGGGCCTCCTCATCGGCCTTCCCCCGTCCCGGCGGCGACGGACGAGGGCTCCCCGCGCGCCGGCAGCGACGCGAGAACCCTCTGCACGACGTCGTACCGCGCCATCGGCATGAGGTGGATGCCGCGGGCACGCTCGGCGATGGCACCCGCGAGCTCGATGCCGATGGAGAGCCCTTCTTCCGCCTCGAACTGAGGCCCCTTCTCGGCGGCCTTGCGCATCCGCGCGAGGATCGCCTCGGGGACGAACATCCCGGGGACCTCGTTCGCGAAGTAGAGCGCCTGCTTCAGGCTCTTCGGCGGGATGAGACCGACGAGGACCGGGATGAGCCGGGCCTCGGGCCGGGCGAAGAAGCGGTCGAGGGCCGCGACGTCGTAGACCGGCTGCGTCTGGGCGAAGGTCGCACCCGCCTCGATCTTGGCGGAGAGCTTGGAGATCTCGACGTCGAGGTCGGAAGCGGCCGGGTTCGCGGCACAGGCGATGGCGAACGACGTGGAGGTCCCGATCGGCGAGCCCACCAGGTCGACGCCGGAGTTGAGCCCTCTCACGATCCGGAGGAGGCCGAGCGTGTCGACCTCGCCGACGTGCCGTCCCTGCGGGTAGTCGCCGATCTTCAGCGGGTCGCCGCCGACGACGAGGAGCGCCTTGATGCCGAGCCCGGCCGCGCCGAGGAGGTCCGACTGGATGCTGAGGACGTTCCGGTCCCGCGGGGAGAAGTGGAAGACGGTATCGACCCCCGTCTCGTGCCGGATCATGTGCGCCACGGCGATCGAGGACATCCGGAGGCGTGCCATCGGGTTGTCGGTGACGTTGACGGCGTCGACGCCGTAGCTCCGGAGGAGCTGGGCGCCGTCGAGCGCGGCGGAGGCGTCGGTCCCCTTCGGCGGCTCGATCTCCACGGTGACGACGAGCGCTCTCGGGTCGGCGAGCTTTCTCTTCAGCGGCGAGGTCTCGAGCGACTCGGCCGCCGGGGCCGCGGGGGCGGAGACGAGCGCGCGGGCGACGCGTTCGACGACCGCTCTCCTCTTCCCGACGACTTCTCTCGCCATGGCGGCGACGTGGGCGGGCGTCGTGCCGCAGCAGCCGCCGACGATCGCGGCGCCGGCCTTCACGAAGTCGCGCGCGACCTCGCGGAAGTAGTCGGGCGTGGCGGGGTAGACCGTCCGCCCCGAGACGTTCCAGGGGTAGCCGGCGTTCGGCATCGCGGCGACGGGGACGCCGACCCGGGAGACGACCTTCTGGAAGACCTCGAGAGTCTCCTGCGGGCCGATCGTGCAGTTCATGCCGACGACGTCCGCTCCTGCCTCCTCCAGCGCCGACAGCGCCTCGACGACCTCGGTCCCGAACGTCGTCTTGCCGTCGGCGAGGAACGTCATCGAGGCGAGGATGGGGATCTCCTTCGAAAGGTCGCGCGCCGCCTTGATCGCCTCGATCGCCTCGAGCCTCGAGGAGAAGGTCTCGAAGAGGAGGAGGTCGACCTTTTCCTCGAGGAGGATGCGGATCTGCTCGGAGAAGAGCTCGCGGACCATCGCCTTCGTGAGCGGCCCGTAGGGCTTGACGAGCTGGCCGAGCGGCCCGACGTCGCCTGCCACGAGGACGTACTCGCCGGCGGCGGCCTCGTGGGCGAGGCGGACGGAGGCGCGGTTGATCTTCTCGAGGGAGTCGGCCCAGTCGAACTTGGCGAGCTTGACCCGGTTCGCGTCCCAGGTGTTCGTCGTCAGGATCTGCGTGCCCGCCTCGACGTAGTCGTCGTAGATCTCCCGCACGAGCTCGGGCTGGGCGATGGCGAGGGGGGCGCGAGGGCTCTCGGGGGCCGCACCGCGCGAAACGAGGAGCGTCCCCATCGCCCCGTCGGCGAGGAGAACGTCGGTCTTCAGGCGCTCGCGGATGTCGTGCTTCATGAAAAAACCCCTCCGAGGACGAAGGGGCGTTTCGTGCGATTCGCTTCCGTTCGGCCTCGATTTCATCTCTCCCCGGCCGTGCCGGAGCGGGAATTGGCACCTGCCACCCCACCCTGCCGGACGCCGAGAGCGCCGGGCGGGGAGGAGCCGGTTGCCGCGGCATCGCAGGGCCCGTCCCTCCGCCGCTCGTGATGAAACCCGGACTCAAAGAACCGGATGGAGCCTACGGGAGCGGAATTCGGTGCGTCAAGCGGGGCGCGGGAGAGGAGCGTGGACCCGGGCCGGCCCCCCCGCCCCGGGGGCTGGTTTAGACTTCCGCCCCAATGAGAATCCTCGTCGTCGGCTCGGGGGGTCGCGAGCATGCCCTCGTCTGGAAGCTCGCCCAGTCTCCGGACGTGAAAGAGATCTTCTGCGCCCCCGGAAACCCCGGCATCGCGCAGATCGCGACGTGCCTCCCGATCGGCGTGACCGACATCGTGGAGCTGGCCGACTTCGCCGAGACGATGAAGATCGACCTGACCGTGGTGGGGCCCGAGCTTCCCCTGACGCTCGGCCTCGTCGACGAGCTCGCCAAGCGCCACCTCCTCGCGTTCGGTCCGAACAAGCTCGCGGCCGAGCTGGAGGGGTCGAAGGTCTTCTCCAAGGCGTTCATGCGCAAGTACGAGATCCCGACGCCCGAGGCCGAGGTCTGCACGACGCGCGCCGAGGCCGAGAAGGCCGTGAAGTCCCTGGGCCTGCCGTGCGTCTTCAAGGCCGACGGTCTCGCCGCAGGCAAGGGGGTCGTCATCGTCCGCGACGAGGCGGACCGCGACAAGTCCCTGAAGCTCTTCTTCGGCGAGAGGGTCTTCGGCAGCGCCGGGGACCGGGTCCTCATCGAGAGGTACGTGACGGGGGAAGAGGTCAGCTTCATGGTTCTCTGCGACGGCGAGCGGGCGATTCCCCTCGCGACGGCGAAGGACTACAAGCGGGTCTTCGAGGGCGACCGTGGCCCGAACACGGGCGGGATGGGAGGGCACAGCCCCTCGGTCTTCGTCGACGCCGCGACCGCCCGCGAGATCCTGACCGACATCGTCCACCCGACGCTCCGGGGCATGGCCGAGGAGGGGCGCCCGTTCCGCGGGGTCCTCTACGTCGGCCTGATGCTCGAGAACGGGATGAAGCCGTACGTCCTCGAGTACAACGTCCGCTTCGGCGACCCCGAGACGCAGTGCATCCTGATCCGCATGGAGGACGACCTCCTCCCGTACCTCCTCGGCTCGGCCCGCGGCAAGTTCGAGGAGAGCGCCAAGCCGGTGTGGAAGAAGGAGGCCGGGGCGGCCGTCGTTCTCTCGGCCGAGGGATATCCCGGCCCGTTCGAACGCGGGAAGGTGATCGAGGGAATCGAGGACGCCACGGCGGAAGACGGGGTCTTCGCTTTCCACGCCGGAACGGCGAAGGCGGCCGACGGCAAGCTCGTCACCGCCGGCGGCCGGGTTCTCGTCGTCGCCGCACGGGCCCGCGGCCTCTCCGAGGCGCTTGCCCGCGCCGTGGGCGCGGCGGAGAAGATCCGCTTCGACGGAAAGTACTTCCGCCGGGACATGGGGACGAAGGCGATGGAGATCCTCCGCGAACGCACCGGCTCCGGCCTGAGCTGACGTCCCGGTCGCCACGGATCGACGGCGCGACGGGTGCCGCCGCGAAGAGCGGGACGTTCGCCTGCCGCTCTACGAGGGGGGCCGCGACTCCCGCCCGGCCGACCGCATGCGCGCCACGAAGTAAGCCGAGAGTCCCAGGAGCACGACGGCGATCACCAGGCCGGCAGGTGTCGGCCTGCGGAGCAGGACGAAGACCGCGACCGCGGCCGCGACGAGAGCCTGCGTCCGTAAACGACGGACGAATGAACCGCGGTTCCCACCGGATTCGGAAGGCGGCGAAGCTTCCTCCCGCCCGCTCTCCCGGTCCTCCGTGCGTGTTGGTCCGCTTTCGCCCGCGCGGGCGGCGCGAATCGTCTCGTATGCCCTCAGGACCGCCTTCAGCTTCTCCTCGGCCTTGAGCCGCAGCTGCGGGTCGTTTCCGAACCGGTCCGGGTGCCAGACCTTCGTGAGGTCGCGGAAGGCCCTCTTCACCTCTTCGTCGGAGGCGCCCGGGTCGAGGTCGAGGAGCCGGTATTCGTCGTCGAGCCGCATGGTTTCGGAGCGGACCTTACGACGGCGGGAATTCGATTCCAAACCTGGACGTTGTTTCGTCGTGTCGCTCCGGGTTTTCCGGAGCTTTCGTCCGCGAGAGGAGACCCGATGGAGAACCAGTTCCCGAACGTGCTCAAGTTCAAGCCGCCGAACATCCCGGGAGGCCTCGTCCTCAAGGGCGTCCTCGGCCTCGTCGCCCTCGCCGTCCTCTTTTCGGCCTGGTTCACGATCGAGCCGGAGGAGGCCGGGCTCGTCCTGCGCTTCGGGCGGTACGTCCGGACGGTCTCTCCGGGCCTTCACCTGAAGCTCCCGAGCCCGATCGAGCGCGTCGTCAAGGTCCCGGTCGAGCGGCAGCTGAAGGAGGAGTTCGGCTTCCGGACGGAGTCTTCCTCGGGGACCCGGCGGACCTACTCGCAGCAGGACCTCTCCGCCGAGTCGCTCATGCTGACGGGCGACCTCAACGTCGCCGTCGTCGAGTGGACGGCCCAGTACAGGGTCAGTGACCCCTACAAGTACCTCTTCAAGGTGCGCAGCGTCCAGAAGACGTTCCGCGACATGAACGAGACCGTCATGCGCGAGGTCGTCGGCGACCGGAGCGTGAACGAGGTCCTGACCGTGGGCCGCCAGGAGATTGCCGCGGAGGTCGAGCAGCGGCTGCAGGCCCTCTGCGAGCAGTACGAGAACGGGATCAAGGTCGAGCAGATCGTCCTGCAGGACGTCAACCCGCCCGACGCCGTCAAGCCCTCCTTCAACGAGGTCAACCAGGCCCAGCAGGAGAGGGAGAAGCTCATCAACCAGGCCCGCGCCGACTACAACCAGATCATCCCGAGGGCCAAGGGGCAGGCTCAGCAGGCCCTCGAGCAGGCGGAAGGGTTCGCGACGGACCGCGTCAACCGCGCCCGCGGCGACGCCGAGCTCTTCGTCAAGGTGCACGCCGCCTACCAGCGCGCGCCCGAGGTGACCCGGCGGCGCATGTACCTCGAGACGATGAGCGAGATCTACCCGAAGGTGAAGAAGAAGGTCGTGCTGGACGAGAAGCTGAAGGGGGTCCTGCCCCTCCTCCCGATGCCGGGCACGCCGGAGGTGAAGCCGTGAAGGAGATCCGGATCACCGTTCTCGTCGTCGGCGTGATCCTGGCGGCCGTCGTCCTCTCCAACGCCCTCTACACGGTCTCGGAGACCGAGCAGGTCGTCGTCACCCAGTTCGGCAAGCCCGTCGGCAAGCCGATCATGACGCCCGGGCTCAAGCTCAAGATGCCGTTCACCCAGACGGTCCACGCGTTCGAGAAGCGGTTCATGGAATGGGATGGCGACCCGAACCAGATCCCGACGAAGGACAAGCGGTTCATCTGGGTCGACTCCTACGCCCGCTGGCGCATCACCGACCCGCTCCTCTTCTTCCAGCGCCTCCGCGACGAGCGGGGGGCGCAGTCGCGCCTCGACGACATCCTCGACGGCGAGACGCGGAACACGATCGCCAAGAACGAGCTCATCGACCTCGTGAGGTCGACGAACCGGCCGTTCGTCGTCGCCGAGGACGTCGCCGAGCTGAGCCAGCCCGAGGCGGCCGAGAAGGTCGACCACGGCCGCGAGAAGCTGACCCAGGAGGTCCTCGCGAACGCCCGGCGCCGGACCGGGGACCTCGGCATCGAGATCCTCGACTTCCGGATCAAGCAGATCAACTACGTCGAGGCCGTGCGGCAGGAGGTCTACGCCCGGATGATCTCCGAGCGCAAGCGGATCGCCGAGCTCTACCGCTCCGAGGGGGCGGGCGAGGCGGCCCGGATCGCGGGCGAGAAGGAACGCCAGCTGCGGGTGGTCGAGTCCGAGGCCTACCGCAAGGCCCAGGAGATCCGCGGAAAGGCCGACGCCGAGGCCGCCGACATCTACGCCGCCGCCTACAACCGCGACCCCGATTTCTACCGGTTCCTCAAGTCGATGAACACCCTGCGCGAGAGCATCGACCCGGAGACGACCCTCATCCTTTCGACCGACAGCGAGCTGCTCCGGTACCTGAATTCCGCCAAGTGAGTCCGGCCGCAGAATAGAAAATCAAGACCTGACCCCTTCCCCGGGGCGGGGCTTCGGCCCCGCCCCGGGCCTGCTAGAGTCCGTGGACATGAACACGCTTCTCATTTCCACGATGGTGCTCTTCCAGATGGCGTCGTCCCACGCTCCGGCCGGCGCGACGAATGCGGCGGGCGGTTTGGCGTGGACCGCGCCCAAGGAGTGGGCCGTGGCGCCGTCCGCTTCCTCGATGCGCGTCGTCACGTACAAGGTGCCGGCCGCCGCGGGAGACACCGAGGGGGGCGAGGTCGCGGTCTTCTACTTCGGACAGGGACAGGGGGGCGGAACGCAGGCGAACGTCGACCGTTGGATCGCCCAGTTCAAGGCGGAGAAGGGGAGCGCCGGGCCCGGAAAGCCGATCGCGATCAAGGCCGGGACGATCCCGGTCACGATCGTGACGACCGAGGGGACCTATTCCTCCGGGATGCCCGGGGGCGCAATGACGCCGAAGCCAGGCTGGGCGCTCCGCGGCGGCATCGCCGAGGGGTCTCAGGGTCCCGTCTTCTTCAAGATGGTCGGCCCGAAGAAGACGGTCCTCGCGGCGACGCCGGCCTTCGACGCGCTGCTGAAGGCGCTGAAGAAGGGGTGAGCCCGGGGGCTCAGCCCACGCCGTAGGTCGAGGCGAACGGGTCGGCGCCCGGGCGGCGCTTCACGCCGTGGTCGGGATTCGCCGCGAGGTGCTCGAGTACCTTCCAGGAGGTCTCCGCCCCGGCGTTCGCCTTCCTTGCCCACTCCTCGGCCGTCCGGAAGGTCGCGTTCTCGGTCCGCATCGCGCCGAGGAGCGCGCGCTGGACGTCGAGCACGGCCGCCGCCGCCTTCTTTCCCGCCTCGACCCCCGGCTGGTGGTAGGCGTTCACGCCGACGAGGAGGGCGTAGAGGCCGACGGTCCGCTCGAAGAGCGCGACGAGCGCACCGAGAGATCGGGCGGAGACGTCCTCGACGGTGATCGTCACCGAGCCGCGCCCCTTCTCGGAAAGCGCCTCGCGCGTCCCGAGGAAGAAGCCGTGGAGGTAGTCGCCGGCGGTGACGTCCTCCTCGACGGCGAGCGAGGGGAGGCCGTCCTTGCGGTCCTTGAGCACCTCGATGAAGGTGACGAAGAAGTTCGGGACCCCGTCCCGCAGCTGCTGGACGAAGGCGTGCTGGTCGGTCGAGCCCTTGTTGCCGTAGACGGCGATCCCCTGGTGGACGGTGTTGCCGGAGAGGTCCTTCTCCTTGCCGAGCGACTCCATGACGAGCTGCTGGAGGTAGCGGGAGAGGAGGAGAAGCCGGTCCTTGTAGGGGAGGACGACCATGTCCTTGCGGCCCTGCCCTTCCGTCTCGCGATACCAGGCGAGGGCCAGGAGGGCCGCGGGGTTTTTCCCGACGTCGGGAATCCGCGTCGCCGCATCGCAGGAGCGCGCCCCCTCGAGGAGGCCGTCGACGTCGAGTCCCTGGAGCGCGGCCGGGAGGAGCCCGACGGCGGAGAGCTGGGAGGTGCGTCCGCCCACCCAGTCCCACATCGGGAAGCGAGCGAGCCACTTCTGCCGCCGGGCGCGCTTGTCGAGGTCGCTGTCGTCCTGCGTCACCGCCACGGCGTGCCGGCCGAAATCGAGCCCCTTGGCCGTGTAGGCCGCCTGCGCCACGAGCATTCCGTTGCGGGTCTCCTTCGTGCCGCCCGACTTCGAAACCACCACGGTGAGCGTCCGGGCGATGCCGCCGGCGGCGGCGATCCGGTCCATCTCGCGGGCAATCCCGTCCGGGTCCGTGTTGTCGAAGAAGAAGAGCCGCATCCGGTCGTCCGGTGTTCCCAGGGCGTCGGCGACGAGCTGCGGGCCGAGCGCGGAGCCGCCGATCCCGATCAGGAGGACGTTCCTGAAATGGCCGGCCGTCTCGGGAGCGACCTTTCCGGAGTGGATGTCGGCGGCGAACGCCTTCACCCGGGAAACGGTCTCCTCGATGGCGTGAGAGAGCACCGGCTCCGGGGCGAGCTCCGGGGCCCGGAGCCAGTAGTGGCCGACGCGGCGCCCCTCGTCGGGGTTGGCGATGCCGCCCGCCTCGAGCGCGGCCATCCCCGAGAAGGCGGCCGGGAACGCCTCGACGAGGAGCGGGTCGCTCGTCTTGGCGTGCGCCGGGAGGCACGTCCTCGAGACGTCCACGAGGAGGGGAACCGCGGGGGCAGCGGCGGAAAGGCTCCGGAGACGGGAGAGGGACGGGTCGGGCACGATTCACCTCTGCGTGGTCGCGATGGGTTCCCCTTAGACTAACCGCAAAGGAGCGTCTCATGGCCGACGGGAAGAACCTGGCCCTCGGAATCGACGTCGGGGGGACGAAGGTCCTCGCGGGCGTCGTCGACGAGAACTGGCAGATCCGCGGGCGGGGAAAGGTCAAGAGCCCTTTCCGTGGCGGGCCGGGGGAGATGACCGAGGCGCTCGTGGCCGCTGCGGACACCGCGCTCGCAGAGGCCGGTGCCGAAAGAAGCGACGTCACCGCGATCGGCCTCGGGCTCCCCGGTCCGCTCGACGCGGCGCGGACGACGCTGCTGCGGGCCATGAACCTGGGCGTCGAGAAGTGGGAGGTCCCCTCGGCGCTCGAGCCGGCGTTCCCGGGCATCCCGAAGCGGCTGGAGAACGACGTCCGGGTCGCGGCGCTCGGAGAGGCGCGCCTCGGAGCGGCAAGGGGCGAGCGCCTCGTCGTGGCGATCTGGGTCGGCACCGGAATCGGTGGGGCCGTCGTCCTCGACGGAAAGCTCTGGCTCGGCCGGAACCGCAACGCGGGCGAGATCGGCCAGAGCTTCGTCGACCTGAAGAAGGCGGGGGACGGGACGATCGACGGCACGCTCGAGGGGATCGGCGCGAAGATCGGCATGACCGCATTCATGCGGCGACGGATCGAGAAGGGGGAGAGGACTTCGGTCGCCCGGTCCGTCTTCGAGAAGGACGGGCGCCTCAAGGGCTCGGACCTGCGCAAGGCGCTCGCGGCCGGCGACGCCCTCGTGGAGCGCGCGGTCGCGCGCTCGGCCCGGGCCGTCGGCATCACGATCGCCACGCTCTGGAACGTCTTCTCGCCGGACCTGTTCGTCCTGGGAGGCGGGGTCGCGGAAGACGTCGGACAGGGGTACATCGAGCAGGTCCGCGTCGCGGCCAGCCGGCACGCCTTCTTCACGGACCTGGCGGACGTCAGGATCGTCCCCTCGGCACTGGGAGACGACGCCGGGATTCTCGGCGCCGCGGTCCTGGCCCGCGAGGGGCACGAGCCGCGGGGATGACGGGGGCCGTTTGACCTGCGGCGACCGGATCGTGAGAATCAAGGGTTCGTGAGCTGTTCCAGCTGCTCCCTCGGCACCCTCGTGAACCCCGGCGGCAACTACGTCGGGGCCCGTCTCGCCGACGCGATGGACGGGAAGATGACGATCGTCTTCGCCGGCGAGGTCGGTGTCCGGGCGGGGGAGAGGATCGTCGTCGACACGGAGGACGGGCCCGAGTACGCCGAGGTGGTGACCCTGACCCCGGTCCTGGCGAAGTCGTGCTCCCAGAAGAAGGCGAAGCGCCTCCTCCGGCTCGCCTCCGACTCCGAGTCGGCCGACTTCGCCGAACGTCTCGAGCTCCAGGACGAGGCCGCGCGCTTCGCGGCCCAGCGGATCGAGGAGCTGCGCCTGCCGGTCAGCCTCATCAAGTGCGCCGTGCCGTTCGACCGGAGGCGGATCACCGTCCTCTACTCCTCGGAGGAGCGGGCGAACCTGCGCGACCTCTGCCGCGAGATGGCCGACCGCTTCCGGACCCGCGTCGAAGCCCGGATGGTCGGTGTGCGCGACGAGACGAAGATCGTCGGCGGCATCGGACCGTGCGGCCTCACCCTCTGCTGCTCCACGTGGCTCAGGGGCTTCCACCCGGTCACGATCCGGATGGCCAAGCTCCAGGGGATCACGCCGAATCCCTCCAAGCTCACCGGGATGTGCGGCCGCCTCAAGTGCTGCCTCGCCTACGAGCTGGAGGGCGGGATCGAGGCGGCCCGCAAGATGTCGAGCAAGGGCCACGACCGCAAGGACGGTGACCGGAAAGGCCCGGCCCCCCCTCCTCCCGCCGCCTGAACCGCGCGCGGGCCCTTCGGGTAGACTTCCCCGAAACACACCCCTCGAGACGACCTCCCCTCTCGGGAAGGAGCCTGCATGGCCTTGGTCCGCAAGCCACCCACTCCGGGTCCCTCGACGGGCGCCCCCGACCCCAACAACGAGCTGGCACCGCGGAAGCTGATCCGTCCCTCGCTCTCCGACGTGAGGCGCGATCCTTCCGCCCAGCGCGGCGTCCGAAAGGGGGCGCCGGCGGACCAGACGAACGCGGAGTCGTTCTACTACCTCAAGCAGATGCAGGCGCGCACGCCCATCGTCGTCCGGCTCGTCGACGGCGAGGAGCTCCGCGGCTGGATCGAGTGGTACGACAAGGACGCCCTCAAGCTGAACCGCGAGAACGCGCCGAACCTCCTCCTGCAGAAGAGCGCCATCAAGTACCTCTACAAGGAGGAGGAGGAACGCCAGTTCCGGCGGCGGCGGGTGCGCGCGGAGCGCGGCGCCTCCGAAGAGGACGGCGGCGCCTCGGCCCCGCCCGGGGCCCCGTCCCGCTGAACCGCCTGACTTTTCCACGCCCGGGAGCCCGGCACGATGCGCCCGGGGGGCGCTAGACTTCGGGGCATGAAGACCGAGAACCTCACGCGTGAAGCCCTGAAGAAGTACGCTGCGGAAAACCGGGAGGCGTTCGAGGCCCTTCTGAAGGACTTCGTCGAGATCCCGAGCATCTCCGTCGACCCGACGAAGAAGGACGCGATCCGCGAGAACGCCAAGCTCGCGGCCGACGTGATCCGCCGGTTCGGCGGGGAGGCGAAGATCCTCGAGACCGACGGTCACCCGATCATCTCGGGGACGTGGACGAAGAATCCCGAGTGGCCGACCGTCACCGTCTACAACCACCTCGACGTCCAGCCCGCCTCGATGGAGACGGAGCCGTGGGCCACGGAACCGTTCACCTTCACGAAGCAGGGCGACCGCTACTTCGGACGCGGCACGACCGACGACAAGGGGCCTGCGCTGACCGCTCTCTACGGGATCAAGGCCGCCCTCGAGGCCGACCTTCCCGTGAACCTGCGCGTCCTCTGGGAGTTCGAGGAGGAGATCGGCTCGCCGAGCTTCGAGAAGGCGATCGCGGCGCACGCCGCCGAGCTCGCCACCGACTCGGTCCTCGTCTCCGACACGATCTGGATCGCCCGCGGAAAGCCCGCCTGCCCCGCCGGCCTGCGCGGCCTGCAGGGCTTCCTCTTCACGCTCGAGACGGGCGAGACCGACCAGCACTCGGGCGTTTGCGGCGGCGCGGCGCGCAACCCGATGGCCGAGCTGATGAAGCTCGTGAACGACTGCTTCGACGCCACGACGGGCCGGGTGAAGATCCCCGGCTTCTACGACGACGTCGTCCCGCCGACGAAGAAGGAGCTCGAGGACTTCAAGCGCTCCGGCTTCACCGTCGCCGGCTTCAAGAAGGACCACCTCTTCAAGTCGCTCCGGACCAGCGACCCCCTCGACCTGATGAAGAGGATCTGGGCGCAGCCCACCTTCGAGATCCACGGCATGATCGGCGGCTACACCGGCCCGGGCGTGAAGACGGTCATCCCGCCGCGCGGCGAGGTGAAGGTGTCGTGCCGCCTCGTCCCGAACCAGACGGGCGAGAAGATCGCGAAGCTCGTGACGAAGTTCGTGAAGTCGAAGAACAAGGACGTCGTCGTCCACGTCAAGAACCGCCTCGACCCGTACCAGGGGAAGACGGTCGGGCCGCTCGCCGAGGCGGTGAAGCGCGCGATGCAGTTCGCCTTCAAGCGCGAGCCGGTCTTCGTCCGCGAGGGCGGATCCATCGGCGCCGTCGTCACGATGGAGAACGTCCTGAAGTGCCCGGTCATCTTCCTCGGCCTCTCGCTGCCCGAGCACGGCTACCACGCCCCGAACGAGAACTTCGACTGGGAGCAGGCCTCCGGCGGCATGGCGGCCTTCACGCGTTACTTCGGCGAGGTCGCCGCCCTCGGCAAGCCCTCGAAGATCGCGACGCCCGGCAAGAGGCCGGTCGTGAAGGCGGCGGCGAAGAAGGCTCCGGCGAAGAAGGCCAAGCCCGTCGTGAAGGCCAAGCCCGCGAAGAAGGGGACGAAGAAGAAGTAGTCCCCGGAGCGGACTCCATACGACCCGGAACAACGGAACAAGGAAGCCCCCGCGACGAGCGGGGGTTTCTGCTTTGGGCGACGGTGCTGACGGACCGGGGCACGAGGGCACGAGGGCACGGGGGAGCCACTTCAGGAATCGCGTCGATTCCTCCGGGGGCCGCGTGCGGTGCGGTACGTCTCACGGCCGCCTGCTGCGCGCGCCCGACCCGCTTCCGAGTCCGCTGCGGCCGGGCGGGGGGCCCGCGCGAACTCCTCGCTTCGCTCGTCAGACACGCGCGCGGGCCTGATCCCCGCCCGGTCCTCGCGAACTCGAGCGGGTCCCCGGGCGTGCTCGGGGGCGGCTCGCGAGACGCACCGCCCCACCCGCGGCCGGCGCGCTTCAAGCGTTCGTGAGGGAGACCTGCGGAACGAGAGCGCTGAAGGCCTAAGGCCGGACTTACGGTCGGATGAGCGAGTAGACGAAGGCGTCCTGGAACTGCCCGTGAACGAGGAAGCGGGAACGGAGACAACCCTCGAGGAGGGCGCCTGTCTTGAGGGCGACCGCCTGGCTGGGGGCGTTTCCGACGGCGACGAGGAGCTCGAGGCGCTGCAGGTCGGTGTTCTGGAATGCCCATGCCGCGACCTGACGCGCGGCCTCCGTGGCGAACCCGCGGCGGGTCGCTGAGGAACGGATCCAGTAGCCGAGGTTTCCGAGGCGGAATCCCTTGTTGATCTGGTTCACGCCGCAGCAGCCCAGCAGGCCTCCGTCGGCACCGATGACGAGAAACTCGAAGGCCGTGCCGGCCTCACGGGCTGCCGGCTGCTGCGCGATCCAGGTGGTCGCATCCTCGAGGCCGTAGGTGAGCGGACACCAGGGCGCCCACGGGTGCAGCTCGGCCATGGACTCGCGGACCGCGTCGAAGACTCGATCGGCGTCTTCAGGAACGGGAAAGCGCAGCGTGATCGTCACGCGTTCGAGTATGCCGCCCGGTCGACGATCTGTCGTATCGCGGATGGTGAGCGGGCGGGAGGGGTGTCCCGCGAGCGGCCTTCGAGCACGTGCGGGGCCCCGCACGGCTGCCGCGAGCAGGTCGCCGGATCAGGCGAGCGCACGTGTCCGACGAGCGAAGCGAGGAGTTTGCGCTCGCCCCGGCGGCCCGCGGAGCGGAGCCGTTGCGGGTCGCGCGCGCGCAGCGGCCGCCGTGGGACACCCCTCCCGCCCGCGACTTGAGAGCACGGAACCCAAAGGCGCCGGGTGTGCCCTCGTGCCCTCGTGTCCTCGTGTTCTCGTGCCCTCGTCGCTGCCCCGCCGGTCAGAAGAGGCCGAGGGCTCCCTTGCCGGCGTAGCCGGTCAGCTCGACGTAGGCGCTCCCGGCGGGGCTGCCGGAGCCGGGGAGGGGGCGGACGGCGCAGGCTCCTTCCCAGTAGGTGACGCGCGTCGAACGATCGGTGACGAGCTCCTGGTCGGGGAGGAGGGGGACGACCTCGAGGGCGAGATTGGCTTTCGGAACGCGGAGGATCCAGCGGGCCGGGTAGACGCCCTTCGAGCGCGGGCTCGTCCAGCGGTCCGTCACCTCGACGGTGAAGTCGGTTGGCGCGAGGGGCGTGGAGCGGCCTTCGCGATCGACGAGGGTGCCGGAGGAGTGGAGCGTGCGGGAACCGTCGGGACCGCGCAGGAGGTAGAGCATCAGGTCACGGCCGTCCTCGAGCTGGACGGAAAACCAGTCCCACCCCGTCGTTCCTTTTCCGATGGCTCCCGAGCCCCACTCGTGGTCCATCCACGCGGTGCCGGTGACGGCGTGGGCTGTCTGGCCGCGCGTGAGCCAGCCTTCGGCTTTCAGGCGGGTGAAGCTGACGTAGCGGCTGACGGCGTCCGGTTCGGGGGCCTTGCGCGAGAGGCCGTTCTCGCCGTGGAGGACAGGAGGCTTGAGCGGTGTCAGCAGGAGCGTCAGCGTCTCCTCGCGGCCGTTGGCGGGGTCGCTCGCATGGAGGAGGAGTTTGCCGCCCAGTTCCGTGAGCCTCCAACTCTCGTTCGCCACGTCGAGGTGCGTCGACCGCGCGGAGGCGCCGCCGGGCCCGTCGCGGTGAATCCGCTCGGCATAGCGGAACGTCTTCCCGTCGACGTCCGTTCGGGCGAAGTGGGCGAGGTGGAGGTCGCGCGGGGCGAAGGAGGAGGTGCGCGTCCCCTTCGCCTCGTCCGCGACGCCGGTCCGGAAGAAGGTGAGCTGGAAGCCGGAGCGGCGGCCGTCGGCGTCCTGCAGGTGGCCGGTGACGTACCACCACTCGACGCGCGCGTCGTCGTGGGCCCCGTGGTCGCGGGGAAAGGAGACGGTGGCTTTGGGGTCGAGGGGGCGGAACCGGTCTGCAGCGGGTGCGGGAGCGGCCGAGGCGAGGAGCGCCAGGGCGAGGAGCGTTCTCATCACGCCTATTCCTCCTTCAGGACGGCGGCGGCGTCGGTCGCGGCGGCGAGGCGGGCGGGGCGGCCTGCGGCCGATAGAGTGGCGAGTGCGACGAGGGCGAGCGCCCCGGCGAGGAAGCCCCACGGGACGTCGGTCCGGATCGTCCAGCCGAACGACTGCTTGTTGACGACGTGGATGAGGATCCACCCCATCGCGCCGCCTGCGAAGACGCCGAGGGCGATGCCGAGGGTGGAGAGCGCAGCGGCCTCGTACCGGACGGCGCGGGAGATGCGGGCGGAGGAGGCGCCGAGGACGCGCAGGAGTCCGATCTCCCGCCGCCGCTCGAGGACGAGCGCGAGGAGCGTCGAGAAGACGCCGAGGACGGCGACGGCGATCGCGACCGCCTCGAGGGCGTAGGTCACCGCGAACGTCCGGTCGAAGAGGGCGAGGGCCGCGTCGCGGAGCGAGGCGTTCGTCTGGACGCGCAGCGCGAAACGGCCCTCGGCCGCGGCGAGGATGCGGCGGCGCCCTTCCTCGGGAGATAAGGCGGGGTCGAGCCGCAGTGCGAGGCTGACCGCGCCGTCCATCCGGAAGAGGCGGCGGAAGAGAGTGCGGTCGATCGTGATCGTCCCGCGATCGTTCGAGTAGTCGCGGTAGACGCCGGCGATGCGGAGCGTGACGGGGCCGTCGACCGCGGGCAGTGTGACGAGGTCGCCGGTACGGACGCCGAACTTCACGGCGTAGGGCTCGGAGACGACGGCCTCGCCCCGGGAGAGAGCGCGCGCGAGGACCTCGCGCGTGTCGCTCCCGTCGGCCATCGGCAGGTCGCCGTGCGCCGCGACGAGGGCGAAGCGGCCCGACCCGACGGTGAAGGGGACTCCGTCCCGCGTCGCCTCGAACGAGAGGAAGGGGTCGACGGAGGCGACGCCGGGAACCCGCTCCAGGAGCGTGACGACCTCCTCGGGGAGCCGGCCGAGCGCGCGCTGCGACCGCCCTCCCTCGGGGGCGACGAAGAGGTCGGCCTTCAGCGTCTGCGAGACCCAGTCGACGACGGTGGCGCGGAAGGAGCCGACCATCACCGCGACGGCGACCATCATCGAGATCCCCATCGAGAGGGCCGCCACGGCGACGGCCGTCCGCGACAGGCTCCCGGTGAGGTTCGCGCGGGCGATGCGTGCCTCGACGCCGAGGAGGCGGACGGCGAGCCGGTCGGCGCGCCGGGCGACCGTCGTGACGGCGAAGGGGGCGAGGAGCGAGACGCCGGCGACGACGAGGAAGACCGCCGCGAAGCCGAAGAGGGGAAGGCCGCCGACCGGCCCGGGACGCGTGGCGAGGGCGGCGAGGAGGAGGAGGAACGCGCCCGCGATCGCGAGCGGCTTCACGGCCCTTCGCCGCGAGGCCTCGACGGAGCCGTGCCGGAACGTCGAGGCGGGGTCGACGTGGGCCGCTTCGAGGGCGGGAGCGAGGGCGGAGAGGATGGAGGTGAGGAGGCCGGCGAGGAAGGCGATGGCGAGGGCCCGCGGCTCGAGGGCGAGCGACGGGGCGGCCTGTGTCAGGTAGAAGTCCGTCGCCGTCCCGCCGACGGCGGCGAGCGCGGCCTTCGCCATGCCGGCCCCGAGAACGAGGCCGAGGAGGCTGCCGAGGACGCCGAGCGCGGCGCCTTCCGCCAGGAAGACGAGGAAGACCGATCGGGACGAGGCTCCGAGCGCGCGGACCGTCCCGATGTCGGTCCGGCGCCTCAGGACCGAGATGGAGAGCGTGCTGTAGACGAAATAGGTCCCGACGAGGAGCGCGATGAGGCCGAGCGCCGTGAGGTTCACGCGGAAGGAGCGGACCATCCGGTCGACCGTCGCCGTCCGCCGCTCGGGGCGGCCGACGGTCACGCCGGGGGGGAGCGAGTCCCGCACCGACTCTTCGAGAGCGGCGCGGTCGGCGTCGTTCAGGCCTTCGGGAAGGACGAGGTCGATCCGGTCGAGGAGCCCCTCGCGGGAGAAGAGCTCCTGGGCCGTGGCGATGTCGGCGAAGACGACCGACCCGGCGGCCGCACGGGCGGCCCCTTCGAGCCGGAGGATTCCGGCCACGCGGAGCCGCCGGACGGCGCCGCCGGCGAAGACGCCGAGCTCCGATCCCTCCGTGAGGCCGAGCCGCTCTGCGAGCGGGGCGGGCACGAGGACGGAGTTCCGCTGGAAGACCGCGAAGAGGCGGCCGAGGGTCGTCTCTTCGGCATCGAGCCGCGAGGCGAAGCGGTAATCGCGGACCGCGGGGTCGGTGACCGGGTCGATGCCGAGGATCTCGACGACGTCGCCGTCTCCCCCCTGCAGCGCGGCCGTCGCGACGACGGCGGGGACGACCGTGACGCCGCGCGCCCGGAGCCAGGAGAGCCGCTCGAGCGTCTCTTCGGGGATGCCGGGGCCGTCGGCGAGGACCGTCAGGCCGGCCTTTCCGGCGACGACGTCGACCGTCGCGGAGAAGGAGGCGAGGACCGAGGCGTTCGCGAGGAGGATCGCGGCCATCGTCGCCACGCCGACGGCGATCCCGGCGACGGTGAGGGCGAAGCGCAGCCGGTCGCGCCGGAGGGGGCGGAAGAGGAGCGGCCCGAAGAGGGGCGCGACGCGGCTCACGCTTCGAGGAGGCCGTCGCGGAGGCGGAGGACGCGCGTCGCCCGGGCCGCCGCCTCGGTGGAGTGCGTGGCCAGGACGATCGTCACGCCGCGCCCCGCGACGAGGTCCGAGACGAGGTCGAGGACCCGTGCCCCGGAGCGCGAGTCGAGGTTCCCGGTCGGCTCGTCGGCGAGAAGGAGCGAGGGCCTGGCGACGAGGGCGCGCGCGACGGCCACCCGCTGCATCTGTCCCCCGGAGAGCTGCCAGGGGAAGGCGCCAGACTTCTCCGGGAGGCCCACCTCCCCGAGGGCGGCCGCGGCCCTTTCGTCCGCTTCCGCGGGCGGTACGCCGTCGAGGAGGAGCGGCAGGGCGACGTTCTCGAGCGACGTCATCGTCGGCAGGAGGTTGAAGAACTGGAAGACCGTCGCGGCCGTCCGGCGCCGGTAGAGGTCGCGTCCGGCGTCGGAGAGGAGCGCGAGGTCGTGGCCGTCGACGAGGACGCGCCCCGAGGTCGGACGGTCGAGCGCGCCGAGGAGGTTCAGCAGGGTCGACTTGCCGCAGCCGGAGGGGCCGAGGAGGGCCACGAAATCACCGGGCTCGAGTGAGAACGAGACCCCCGCGAGGGCCTCCGAAATGGCGCCCTCTCCCGCCCCCGGGACCGGTACCCAGGCCTTGCGGACACTCTCGACGACGACCCTGGCGCCCATCGTTCGACAATACGCCGGCCCGTTCCGGCGGGATGGGTCGGGACGCGCGCGGCGCCGCGTATCATCGACGACCGGAATGGAGCGGCTCCGCGACCTCTGGCGCCACCGGGCGCTCGTCGGCGTCCTCGTGGCGCGCGAGGTGAAGGCGCGCTATCGCGGGAGCGTCCTGGGCTTCTTCTGGTCCCTCCTGAACCCACTCCTCATGCTGGCCGTCTACGCGGTCGTCTTCCAGCTCCTCCTGCCGAACCGGAGCCCGTCGACGTCCCCGTACGCCCTCTTCCTCTTCTGCGGCCTCCTCCCGTGGAACTGGCTCTCCTCCTCGATCTCCGACGGAGCCGCCTCGCTCCTGACGCACGGCGCGCTCCTCAGGAAGATCCTCTTCCCGGCGGAGGTCCTGCCGGCCGTCGCCGTCTTCGCCCAGGGGGTCCACTTCCTCCTGGCGCTTCCGGTCCTCCTCGCGGCGCTCCTCGCCGGTGCGTTCGGTGCGTTCGGCCCGCGCGTCCCGCTCGGGTGGGCCCTCGTCCAGGTGCCGCTCCTCCTGCTTCTCCAGGCCGTCCTCCTCCTCGGCATCGCTCTCTTCCTCTCCGCGCTGACGGTCCACTTCCGCGACGTGAAGGACCTCCTGCAGACCGTCCTTTCCGTCCTGTTCTTCGCGACGCCGATCCTCTACTCGCTGAAGGACCTCCCGAAGGGGCGGATCACCGGACTGCTGGCCCTGAATCCCCTCGCGCCCCTCTTCTCCGGCTGGCACGACGCCCTCTTCTACGGCAGGTTCTCGCCGCCGGGGACGTGGGCGGCCGCCGCGGGGATCTCGCTCGTCGCCTTCGCCATCGGGTGGGCGTTCTTCGACCGCCTCCGCGACTCCTTCCCGGAGGCCGTCTGAGCGCGCGCTCTCCCGTCGCCGTCGAGGCGCGCGACCTCTCGAAGGTCTACCGGCGGTGGGGCCGGACCCGGGCGTTCGGGACGCTGAAGTCGGCGCTCCTCGGGCGGGGCTTCGGAAAGGTTCTCGAGCCGTCGGAGACGGTTTCGGCGCTGTCGGGCGTCTCGTTCGACGTGCGGCGCGGCGAGACGTTCGGCGTCATCGGGGCGAACGGCTCGGGGAAGTCGACGCTCCTCAAGCTCGTCGCCGGCCTCTTCAAGCCGACCTCCGGGACGCTCCGCGTCGACGGCAAGGTGTCGGCCCTCATCGAGCTCGGCGCGGGCTTCCACCCGGAGATCTCGGGGCGCGAGAACGTCGTCATCAACGGCGTCATGCTCGGCCTGACGCGCCGCGAAATCGAGCGCAAGCTCCCGTCGATCATCGAGTTCTCCGGGCTCTCGGAGTTCATCGACGAGCCGGTGAAGACCTACTCGTCCGGGATGTACGTGAGGCTCGGGTTCGCCGTCGCGGTTCACGTCGACCCCGAGGTCCTCGTCGTCGACGAGGTCCTCGCGGTGGGCGACGAGGCGTTCGCCCGGCGCTGCCTCGACACGATCAAGGAGTTCTCCGCGAGGGGAAAGACGATCTTCTTCGTCTCCCACTCGCTCGTCCTCGTCGAGGAGCTCTGCGATCGCGTCCTCTACCTTTCCGGAGGAAGGGTCGCGGGGCTCGCCGAGCCGCGCGAGATGCTCGCCGCATACAGGCTGGATGTGTCCGCGGGCGAGGGGACGCGCCTCCTCGCCGAGCACGCCGTGGAGCAGGAGACGCTCCGGGCCGAGGAGGCCGCCCCGGCGCCCGGCCCGGCGCCCGAGACCGCGAACGAGGTCGAAGCCCCGCCGGCCGAGAGGGCCCGCCGCTGGGGAGACCGGTCGGCGACGATCGACGGTGTCCGGCTCCTCGGGGTCGCCGGCGACGAGCGCTACGCGTTCCGGACGGGAGAGCCCGTCACGGTCGAGATCGAGGCGACCCCCGCGCGCCCCCTCTCCGACTTCGTCTTCGGCGTCGGCCTCTTCACGCCGGAGGACGTCTGCGTTCACGGCACCAACACCGAGATCGACGGGCTCATGCCCGGCGCGTTCGACGGGCCGGCGCGGGTCCGGCTCACGATCGGGAGCTGCGACCTCGGCCCCGGCACCTACCTGATCGACGTCGCGGTCCACGCGCGCAACGGAACGCCCTACGACTACTGGCGCGGGGCATGCCGGTTCCGCGTCGACTCGCCGCGGACCGAGGCCGGAATCTGGTCTCCCGAGCGGTCCTGGTCCACCGAGGGGGGAGTCTCTTGGGCCCGTACCTGACGAGCGGGAGCCGCTTCCGCGCCGAGCCGCTTCCGGTCGCCTCCCGCGTCCTCCTCTGGACGCTCCTCGCGATCGCCGTCACGTTCCTCGTCGTCGAGACCGGGCACACCCCCTTCTTCGAGCCCGACGAGTCGCGCTACGCCGAGATCCCCCGCGAGATGCTCGCCACCGGCGACCTCGTCGCGCCGCGCCTGAACGGGTATCGGTACTACGAGAAGCCGCCGCTCCACTACTGGGCCGTCGCGGCGTCGATGTCCCTGTTCGGCGAGGAGGAGTGGGCGGCGCGCCTCCCGGTGAAGCTCTCGGCCGCCGGGATGGTCCTCGTCACCGTCCTCTTCGCCCGGCGGCGCTTCGGGGAGAGGGTCGCCCTCCTGGCGGGGCTGATCGTGGCGACGTCGCTGCTCGTCGTCGCGCTCGCCCGCCTCAACATCATCGATCCCCCCCTCTCGCTGGCCCTCTCGTCGGCGGCGTTCGCCTTCGCCTCCTTCCAGGAGCACGAGCGATCTGGGGACCGGGGACGCGCCCGGGCCGCGCTCTACCTCCTCCACTTCTCCTGCGCGGCGGCCGTGATGCTCAAGGGCCTCGTCGGCCTCGTCCTTCCCGGGGGGGCGATCCTCGTCTGGGCACTCCTGTCGAGGAGGATCTCGATCGTGCCGAGACTCTTCTCGCCCGGGCCCCTGATCCTGTTCCTCGCCCTCGTCCTGCCGTGGCACCTCGCCATTGCGCGCCGCGACAAGGAGTGGTTCGACTTCTACGTCGTCGGCGAGCATTTCCGGCGGTACTTCGAGACCGGGCACCGCCGGAGCGCCAACCCTCTCATCTTCGTCTGGGCACTCCTCCTGGGCCTGCTCCCATGGACCCCGTACCTGGGCAGGCTCGCGGGGGCCTTTCCCTCGGTCCGCCGCGGGGAATGGCGGGAGAGGGGCGCCGAAGCGTTCCTCCAGGTCTTCTGGATCCTCGTCCTCCTCTTCTTCACGGCGTCGCGGTCGAAGCTCGTTCCCTACATCCTTCCGGTCTGGCCGGCCGTGGCCGTCCTCGTCGCGCTCGGCCTCGAGAGGGCCCGGCAGCGGGGAGCGCCGCTGCGCCCGGAGAGAAGGGTCGCGGGTCTTCTCTTCGGCGTTCTGACCGGCGCCGTCGCCGCATACGCTTTTGGGGCGGGGATGGCGGCCCGGTACGGTGTGGTGGCCGAGGCCGCCGTCGCGACGGCCTTTCTCGGCCTCGGGGCCCTCCTGAACCTTCTCCCGGCCCGGGGCGACGCCCGCTCCCCGCGGAGGCCCGCCTCGACGGAACGCCTCGCCCTCACGGTCGCGGCCCCGTGGATCGGGTTCGTCGCGGCTCTCGTTTTCGCTCTCCCCTCCGTCGCCAGGTCCATCACTCCCTGGCCAATGGTGGCCGTCCTGAAGCGCGAGCTGCGTCCCGACGACCTCCTCCTGCAGAAGGGGCACTACGTGCAGGCGCCAGCCTTCTACACCAAGAGGCTGACGCCCATCGCCGGCCTCCCGTGGAGCGAGCTCGACTTCGGGCGCGAGGAGGCCCGCCGCCGCGGTCTCTACCTGTCCGACGAAGAGTTCGCCCGGAAGTGGCACGGGCCCGCCCGGGTCCTCTGCATCGTCCACTTCGGCCACCTTCGCGACTTCGGAAACCCCGCCCGCGGCCTTTCCCTGCCGCACGTCCTCGCGAAGAGCCCCAATGGGAAGTTCTATCTCGTCGCGAACCGGCCGTGAGGGTGCCGGGCCGCCCGCCGGGGCGGCGTTCGGCCCGCGGGACGCCGTCCCATAAAATCGGAAGCCCGTGACGAATTCCGCCCCCGCCGCCCGCAAGGTCTCCATCGTCATCCCCGTCTACAACGAGGAGAGGAACCTGCCGCACCTCCTTCCGAGGCTCGTACCGGTTCTCGAAGGGCTGGGGAGGCCGTGGGAGGTCGTCTTCGTCGACGACGGCTCGCGCGACCGTTCGCTCGCCCTCCTGAAGGAGGCCGCCCGGGGGTGTCCGGGGCGCGTGAAGGCGGTCGAGCTCCTGCGCAACGCCGGGCAGCACATGGCGATCATGGCCGCGTTCGGGGAGACGGACGGCGAGTACGTCATCACGCTCGACGCGGACCTGCAGAACCCGCCGGAGGAGATCCCGAAGCTCGTGGCGAAGATGGACGAGGGGTACGACGTCGTCGGGACGGTGAGGACGAAGAGAAAGGACTCGCTCTTCCGGAAGGCCGCCTCGCGCCTCGTGAACCGGACGACCGGGCTCCTGACCGGCATGCGGCTCGGCGACTACGGCTGCATGCTGCGGGGCTACCACCGCGACGTCGTCGACGTGATGACCGCGTCCGACGAGGTCTCGACGTTCATCCCGGCGCTGGCGCAGCTCTACGCGCGCAGGCCCGTCGAGATCGAGGTCGCGCACGAGGAGAGGGCGGAGGGGGAGTCGAAGTACTCGCTCCTGCGTCTCGTGCGGCTCAACTTCGACCTGATGACCGGCTTCTCGGTCGTCCCCCTCCAGCTGTTCGGCCTCCTCGGGTTCCTGACGGCGCTCTTCGGGTTCGGTTTCGGCCTCTTCCTTCTCGTCCGGCGCGTCATCGTCGGCTCCGAGGTGGAGGGGGTCTTCACGCTTTTCGCTCTCGCGTTCCTCGTGATGGGGGTCATCATGGCGGGCGTGGGAATGGTCGGCGAGTACGTCGGGCGGATCTACCAGCAGGTGCGTGGCCGCCCGCGCTTCCTCGTCCGCCGCGTCCACGCGGGAAAGGAGGAGCCATGAGCGGAATCGTCATCTGCGCATACGGCGACGTCGGGTACCGCTGTACGAAGTGGCTCCTCGACGCGGGTGAGCCCGTCAAGCTCGTCTACACGCACCCCGACGCCCCCGGCGAGGAGCGCTGGTGGGAGCCGGTCGCCGACCTCGCCCGCTCGCGTGGCGTTCCGGTGAAGCTCGTCGCGTCGATCGACGCCCCGTCGGAGGAGGCGGTGATCCGGGCCGCCGGGCCCGACGTCCTCTTCTCCTTCTACTTCCGGAAACTGATCCCGGCGAGGGTCCTTTCGATCCCCGTGATGGGGGCCCTGAACATGCACGGCTCCCTTCTCCCCGCGTTCCGCGGCCGGTCGCCCGTGAACTGGGCCATCCTGAAGGGGGCCCCCGTCACCGGCGCCTCCCTCCACTACATGACCGACAAGCCCGACGCAGGAGACCTCGTGGACCAGGAGCCGGTCCCGATAGGGCCCGACGACGAGGCGCTCACCGTGGCCCGCCGTGTCACCGAGGCGGCCGTGACCGTCCTCGCGCGGAGCTGGCCGAAGCTGAAGGCGGGGACGGCCCCGCGCGTCCCTCTCGACCTGTCGAAGGGCTCCTACTTCGGGGGCCGCAAGCCCGAGGACGGCCTCATCGACTGGTTCCGCCCGGCGCAGGAGGTCCACGACCTCGTCCGCGCCGTGACCCACCCGTGGCCCGGTGCCTTCACCGACATCTTCGGCCCGCGCGTGACGATCTGGAGAACGCGGCTCTCGGGCTACGGCGGCCACGACACCTTCCCCGAGAAGATCGAGCTGACGGAGAAGTCCGTCATCGTCTATTGCGGAGACGACCGCCCCGTGGAAATTCTCCTGGCGCGCCCGGAGGGGCAGCCGGACCTGAACGAGGCTGCGTTCCGGGCCTGGACCCTGGCCCGGGGCTGAGGCGGCCGGAAAGGCGCGATGCGCGTCCTCATCCTCGGAGTCAACGGCTTCATCGGCAACGCCCTCACGCGGCGAATCCTCGGCACGACGGACTGGGAGGTCTACGGCCTCGACGTCGGCAGCGACCGGATCACGGAGTTCCTCGACGACAGCAGGTTCCGCTTCCTCGAGGGCGACATCGCCATCAACCGCGAGTGGATCGAGTACCACGTCAAGAAGTGCGACGTCGTCCTCCCGCTCGTCGCCATCGCCACGCCCGCGACCTACGTCAAGAACCCGCTCTCGGTCTTCGAGCTCGACTTCGAGGAGAACCTCCGCATCGTCAAGATGGCGGCCAAGTACGGCAAGCGGGTCGTCTTCCCGTCGACGTCGGAGGTCTACGGGATGTGCCCCGACCGCGAGTTCGACGAGGACTCCTCGCCGCTCGTCTACGGCCCGATCCGCAAGGAGCGCTGGATCTACTCCGCCTCCAAGCAGCTCCTCGACCGGGTCATCTGGGCGATGGGAAACGCGAACGGCCTGCGGTTCACCCTCTTCCGCCCCTTCAACTGGTACGGCCCGCACCTCGACGACGTCGACGCGCCGAAGGAGGGGTCGAGCCGCGTCCTGACGCAGTTCCTCCACAACATCCTCTACGGCGTCCCGATCAAGCTCGTCGACGGAGGGCACCAGCGGCGCTCCTTCACGTTCATCGAGGACGGGATCGACGGGCTGATGAAGATCCTCGTCAACGAGAACGGCTGCGCCGACGGTCAGATCTTCAACCTCGGCAACCCCGAGGCCGACCTCTCGATCCGCGAGCTCGCGCAGCTGCTCCTCGCGGCGGTCGGGACCTACGAGAGGTTCGCCCCGCTCGCGAGGGACGCGAAGGTCGTCGAGGTCTCCTCCGCCGACTACTACGGCGCGAACTACCAGGACATCACGACGCGTGTCCCGTCGATCCGCAAGGCGAAGGAGTGTCTCGGCTGGACGCCGTCGACCGATTTCCCGACGGGCCTGAAGAGGACGCTCGACTTCTACCTCTCCGGGCGGACGACGCCCGAGGTGTAGCGTCCTGCCTCCGCGCCTCGCCCTGAAGGTCGACGTCGACACGCTTCGAGGGACGGTCGAGGGGGTTCCCCGCCTCCTCGACCTCCTCGCCCGCCACGGCGCGCGCGCCACGTTTCTCTTCTCGCTCGGACCCGACTCGACCGGGAAGGCGGTAAAGCGCGTCTTTCGGCGCGGCTTCGTGAAGAAGGTCATGAGCGCCTCGCCGGCCGCGTCCTACGGAATCCGGACGATGCTCTACGGAACGCTCCTGCCGGCGCCCGACATCGGCACGCGCAAGGACGCCGTCCTCCGGATGCGCGAGGCGGCCGCGGCGGGACACGAGTGCGGCGTCCACGCCTGGGACCACGTCGACTGGCACGACCGGCTGCCGCGGATGGATCGGGGCGAGGTCTTCGCGACGTTCGGCCGGGCGGCGGAGCGGTTCGCCGACGTCTTCGGCCGGGCGGCGGAAGTGGCGGGAGCGCCCGGGTGGACGGCGAACGGCCTTTCCGTAGAAGCCTACGAATCGCGCGGCATCCGCGTGGCTTCGGACACACGCGGAGGGCCGCCCTTCCGTCCGCTCCGGTCCGACGGGACCACGTCCTCGCTCGTGGAGGTCCCCTCCACCCTTCCGACGCTCGACGAGCTCCTCGCCTTCGACGAGTTCCGCGGGGAGAAACGCGACGGGGCGGTCGACTCCCTTCGGCGGGCCGTTCGAGAGGCGGAGGGAATCAGCGTCCACTCCGTCCACACGGAGATCGAGGGAGGGCGGGCGTTCGCGGGCCTCTTCGCCCGGCAGCTCGAGGCCTGGGTCGAGGACGGAGTCTCCTTCGTGACCCTCTCCGACGCCGCAGCCGGCGCCGGCGCACTCCCGGCACGACCGCTCCGGTTCACGGCCGTCCGTGGAAGGTCGGTCCCGGTGGCGACCGGAGAGCCCGCGGGTCAATCGTAAGATGGAGAAATCGGGGTCAGGTCCAGAACGGTGTATTGTTGAAAACAATACACCGTTCTGGACCTGACCCCATGTTCTCCGCTCTGCGGGGGATCCGTCAGGGCGCCAGCAGGATCTCGACCCGCGATTTCCCGGACGGCACCGCGACACCGACGAGGTGGATCTGGGTCGCGTAGACCGTTCCTTCTCCGCCGTTCACCGTCGCCCGCACGCGCGGCGTGAAGGAGCGGTCGACGAGGAGGAGTGCGGGGCTCGAACCGCTCGTCTCGACGACGAGGGCGTCGGGGCCCTCGGCGACGACGCGGGCGCGGGCCTCGGGATCGGCGTCGGGAACGTCGGTTCCGACCGGAGGGCGCCCGGCGACGACGCCGTCGGTGGCGGGGTCGAAGGTCGCGTCGTCCACGATCGCGACCGCCGCGCTGACCGAGGCTGCGCCCCGGACACGCGAGAGCCGCCGCGTGCCCGCAAGCGGGTCCGCGAGACGGTAGAGGGTCGCCGCCGGTCCGATGCGTCCCTCGGTGAAGAGCGGAACGAGGCCCGGAAGACCGGGCGGGACGTCGCCGGCGATGACGCTTCCGACGCCGGCCGCGCGGAGCCACTTCAGCCGGGCGGGCCAGTCCCGCTCCGTGACGACGTTCCGGGCGAAGCGGTCGAGGAGCGTGTAGCTCCCGTCGGGGTCGGGGTCGTACGCGTAGCGGAGGCCATGGGGCGCGCCGGCGAGCGCCCAGCCCTGCGAGACCTGGGCGAGGGAGAGGGCGTACCTCTCGTCGGCCGGCAGGGGGCCCGAGAGCCCCCGCCTCACGGCGTCGATGTCCTTCCCGGTCCACTCGAAGACGCGTCCCGGAACGCGCGCGGCCGCCGCGACGAGCGGCGACGGCCGGTCGAACCACTCGGAAGGGGCACGCGGGAGATGGAACCGGGCGTGCGTGAGCCCCTCGGCCGCGAGCGCGAGGAGGAGGAGCGCGCGGCCGCGCAGGTCGCCGAGACCGCGGGAGAGGAGGAGCCCGAGGGCGAGAACCAGCGCGGCGGAAGCCGCCGCCTGGCGGGGGAGCCGCGCGAGGACCGGCGCGAGGACGACGCCCGGGTCCGAGGCCCACGAGGGGTCCCAGAGGGAAAGGAGCAGGCGCTGCGGCAGCTCGGGCCGGACGCGGGAGGCGACGGCCACGATACCGAGGAGCCCGGCGAGGACGAGAAGGGCGAAACCGGCGCGGGAGCGCCAGCGGGGGAGCGCCTCCTCGAGGAGGAGGCGCTCGACGGCGAGGGATGCGAGTACGGCGACGGCGATCGTGGCGATCAGGAGCGCTTTCACGGGATAACGGACCGAGTGGAGGAACGGGAGGGCCTCGTAGAGAGCGCGCGCACCCGGGATCCACGGGAGAAACGAGACCAGGAACGCGAGGCCCCGCCGCGGCGAGCCAGAACCGTCCCTCGCGCCGCCTCGGAGAGAGGGCGAAGGTCGCGGCGAGGAGCAGCGGCAGGACCCCGAAGGAGAGCGACGCGAGGTAGGGCGGGTTCCCCTGCGAAGCGGCGAAGCCCCAGAAGGCACCCGAGAGGGTCCGCGACGGGTCGCCGAAGAGGAACGGGAATGGGGTCTCGAGGAGCCGCAGCGGGTGGAAGCCGACCGCGGAGAACTCGGCCCACGAGAAGCCGCGCAGACGGCGGGAGGAGGCTTCCGTCGCCCGGAGGACCTCGAGGAGGTACGGCGCCGCGGCGAGCGACGCCAGAAGACCGCCGCCGATGAGGGCGCCGATGGGCCGAAGGCGCGTTCCGCGGGGGCCCGCGAGAGCGAAGGCGAAGGCGAGGAGGATCCCGAGGAGGCCCAGCGCCGGCTCGCCCGCGTGCGCGAGCAGGGCGCTGCTGGCGGCGACCCCGAGGAGACCGAGCTGGAGAGGACGGCGCCCCTCGAGCCGCGCGGTCGCGACGGAAGCGAGGAGCCAGGGGATCCACGCGAGCGTCGTCGCGGCATTCAGGAACGCGGTGCAGGAGAGGGCGAAGCCGGAGAACGAGAACGCGAGCGCGCCGGCGAGGGCGGCCAGCGGGGTGCGGCCGAGGAGGCTCAGGAACAGGAGGAACCCGAGCCCTCCGAGCGCCGCATGAAGCAGGATCTGGACGCCGAGCCACCGGGGCGCCACGGGGAAGGGGTAGGCCAGGACGAGGTTCGGGTTGGCCCGGAAGGGCTGACCGAAGGAGGCGTGCGGGTTGAGCGAAGCGCCGTCGAGCGAAGCGGCCAGGGCGCGGGCCGGGCGCTGCGTCGTGGCGATGTCGCGGAACGAGGGGGTCGCGCGCCCCGAGAGGAGGTCGAGGTTCGCGACGGCGACGGCGACGAGGACGAGCGCGGCGAAGGCGGCCGGGAGAAAACGCTTCACCGGAAGATCGGGTCGCTGCGGTAGCCCCACTTCTGGAGCTTGTAGCGGACCATGACGCCGAGGATCGAGAGACCGTAGACGCAGGAGCGGAAGAAGTTGATCTGCGACGCCTCGTCGAAGTAACGGGTGACGATCGGGATCTCCCGGATCCGCATCCCCTTCCAGATGCCGGCCGCGATGATCTCGGTGTCGAAGACGAAGTCGTCGGAGAAGGATGCGAGGTTCACCGACTCGAGGTAGCGGCGCGAGTAGGCGCGCAGGCCCGAGTGGTACTCGGTGAGGTAGAGGTAGAAGGTCGCGTTCTCGATGGCCGTGAGGAAGACGTTCGCGAGGTACTTCCACTTCGGCATGCCGCCCTCGAGAGGCCGCCCCCCGAGCATCCGGCTCCCGAACATCGCGTCGACCTTCCCCTCGGCGATCGGCTCGATCAGGTCGTGGAGGACCGACGCGTCGTACTGATGGTCGGGATGGATCATGACCACGACGTCGGCCCCGCGCGCCAGGGCGGTCCCGTAGCAGGTCTTCTGGTTTCCGCCGTAGCCCCGGTTCGCCGGGTGGACGACGACCTCGAGACCCTCGATCGTGCGGGCGAGCGCCACGGTCCCGTCGCGGGAAGCGTCGTCGACGAGAAGGATGTCGTCGACGAACTCCTTCGGGATCTCCTCGAAGCTCCTGAGGAGGGTCTTCTCGGCGTTGTAGGCGGGCATGACGACGGCAATCCGCTTCCCATGGCGCATGATCGGAGGATTATGACGACTCTGCGGCGGAGCCCGGGAGCGTGGATCGTGGCGGGGCTCTTCGCCCTGCTCGCACTCCTCGTCGTCCCCGTCTTTCCGCACTTCGTCTCGCCGAACGAGACCACGCGATGGGCCCTCGCGGCGGCGGTCGTCGAGGACGGGACTCTCGAGGTGACGGGGCCGGCCCGGATCCTCGGCCCCCGGATGGAGGACGTCGCCGAGGTCGACGGGCGGCTCTACTCGAACAAGGCGCCGGGGACGGCACTGGTGGCGCTTCCCGGCTACCTCGCGGCCCGGACCTTCGCGGGGGCCCCGTCGGCTTCCTCCCTGCGCCCCTCGCTGACCGCGATGCGCCTCGCGGGGGCGACGCTTCCGGTTCTCCTCCTCGCCGTCGTCTTCCTGCGCCTCTCGCCGGAGGCCGGGCGAAGAGAAGCCCTCTTCGGTCTCCTCTTCGCGACCCCGCTCTTCGCGTACGCCCTGCTCCTCTTTGCGCACGCGTCCGTCGCGGCCTGCCTCTTCGCCGCCTGGGCGGCCCTCTTCGCGCCGGCCCGTGCATCCTCCGACGTCGTCCGGGAGCTCGCGGCGGGGGCGCTGCTCGGTCTCGCGGTCCTTTCCGAGTACCCCGCGGCGATCCCGGCGCTCGTCCTCGTCGCGGTTGCGGCGTGGGGAGCTCCCGCGCGCCTCCTCAGGATCGTCCTCGGGGGTCTTCCTTTCGCGGCGCTCCTCGCCGGGCACAACGCGGCCTGCTTCGGCAGCCCGTTCGTCCTCTCGTCGGGGCTCGAGAAGGACCCCGCCTTCCGGGAGCTGGCCCGGCAAGGTCTCTTCGGAGTCGGCCTCCCGCGCCCGTGGATCCTCGCGCGGCTCCTCCTCGATCCGTCGAAGGGCCTGCTCGTCTTCTCGCCGCTCCTGCTCCTCGCTCCCGCGGGCCTCGTCGCCGCCCGCCGGACCCTCCCTCCGAGAGGCTTTGCCGCGCTGGTCCTCGTTCCGGTCGCCATCCTCCTGACCTACGGCGGCTATCCGAACTGGCACGGAGGCTTCACCGTCGGAGCGAGGTATCTCGTCGGGGCGCTCCCGTTCCTCCTGCTTCCGCTGGCGTACGTGAGGTGGGGACCGCTCGCCGCGGGCCTCGCCGGGGCCTCGACGGCCGCAGTCGCCCTCACGACGCTCGTCTTCCCCTTCGTCCCGCCCGGGTTCCCGCTCCCCTGGGGGAGCTTCGCGGTGCCTCTCCTCTCGGAGGGACTCGTGGCGCCGAACCTCTTCCACTTCGTCTGGCGGCCGCTCGCGATCGCCGCGCCCTTCGTACTGGTTCTGGCGGCGGCCCTCGCGGCTTTCGGCCGGCAGAGGCTCGCCCCGTTCCTCGCCGGGGCCTTCCTCTGGACCGCCGCGGGCCTCGCGCTCCCGCTGCTCGCACCCCTGTCGCCGCCGCTCGTGGTGCAGCGCGGGTACGTGGAGGAGGTCTACTTCACCAGGGGAGGGGCGCTCGCGCGCTCGATGCCGGCGGGGGTGCCGGTTCCGCCGCGGCTCGGGGCGCGGAAGGCTCTGGAAGAGACCCTGCCGCCCTCTGCGTGGCCGTTCTGACGCGCCAGACCCGGAAGCGGGGCACGACTCTCCCGTCGGGCGAGCGGTAGGCCGTCCGCGAATCGAGGGCGAGCTCCAGGAATGGGACGGGACTCGCCGTGGGCGACTCGTGGACACGCACGGAGAACGTCGCGTCGGGGGGCGTGCCCTGCCGTCCGGCCGCGCCCGCGTACGCGGGGAGGACGGCCCGCAGGTCGGTCGTGAAGAGCCAGCCGCAGCGCGCGTCGTCGAGGATCCGCTCCGCCTCGCCGTCGTCCGTCGCCGTGAAGAGGCGCGCCTGCCGTCGCCAGCCGTACCCGAACGGGTCGGCGGCGGCCGGGTATCCGGTGAGCGCGGTGACGAAGTGCCCCGCGGACCAGGGAGCGAAGACCCCTGGAATGGACCCGGTCAGGGGCTGAGGGAAGGCGGCAGGGTCCGCGGGGGGCGGTGCGAGGGTGCGCAGGCGGGCGAGAGTCTCCACGAGGTCGGTTCCCGGCGCGCCGGCGTACCGCACGACCCGCCCGTAGTGCGGCAGGCCCGGTAGAACGACGAGGAGGGCTGCCGCCGTGGCCGCCGCGGCTGCGGGACGCATCCGTCCGCGCGGGGCGAGCCGGGCGAGCGCTTCGGCCAGGGCGAGCGCGGCCAGCGGCGCGAGGTAGTAGACGTTGCGTTGCTGCGAGAGCGCCATCACGAAGAGGACGCCGCCGAAGAGAGCGAGGAGCCGCCGGTCGGCGCGCCGGCGGGCCCAGAGGACGACGGCGAAGGGAAGGAGGACGAAGCCGGGAGAGAGCTCCTCCACCGCCGCGCGCAGGGTCGCGCCCAGCGGCGGCCTCACGAGGGGGCGCGCCTCGGCGATGACGGCGAGGAAGTCCTTCGGGTAGGAGAGGTAGCCGCCGCGGTCCATCTCGTCGACGCTGACGCCCGCCGCGTGGACGGCGACGTACCGGGATCCCCGCAGGACGGCGGAGGACAGAGGCGGCGCGAAGGGGACCGTCGCCGCCGCGAGGAGGAGCGCGAGCCCCGCGAAGGCGCTTCGGGCCGCTCCCTGCGCGCGGAAGGTGGCGATGACCGCGACGGCGGCCGAGCCCGCGAGGAGGAGCGCGGGCTGGAACCAGCCGAAGGAGACGAAGGTGAACGGCAGGTCGAGGCCCGCGGCGTACGGCAGCGTTCCGAGGGCCGTGAGGCTGGTCGCGGAAAGGGCGAGAAGCGTGGCATCGCGCGGACGGAGGGCGAGGGCGGCCCAGAGGAATGCCAGGGCGGCGGCGAAGACCGCTCCCTGCCACGTGAGAACCATCGCGGCGACGGCACCGCCGGCCAGGACCGCCCGGCGCAGGGAGGAGCCGGGTGCAAGCCCCTCGCCGCGTGCCCTCGCGAGGGCGAGGAGGAGGAGCAGGAGGAGAAGGGCTTCGGCGACGTGGTGGTCACCGTGGCCGAACTGGCTCCAGATCGCCGCGGCGGGAACGAGAGCGTAGCCGGAGACCGCGAGGATCGCCCGCCGGCGGGAGAGCACGCGCCGGGCCAGGTAGAAGAGGGGGACGACGTGGAGCGCCCCGAGGAGGGGCGGGAGCGTCGCCAGCACCCGTGCGACCTCGTCCTGCGTGGCGTCGGCTCCGTAGGCGAGACGGGCCGTGCCACCCGCGAGCAGGTCGAAGGCGGGCGGCCAGATGTAGATGCCGCCCTCCGGGTGGTTCAGCCACGCGTCGCGGACCGGAACGCGCGGAAACCTCCGCGCGACGGCGGTCGACCGGCGGAGGTGGGCATACGAGTCCGGCGAGGCGAGGCGGAGTCCGCCCGTCGTGGCCGCGGGGAGCGAGAGAAGGCGGACGGCCAGGGCGAGGAGAAAGGCGCCGCCGAGCCAGAACAGCTCCGCGCGTGTCGTCCGGAGAGACCTCACCTGCCGAGTCTTACACTTCACGCCAGATGATGCGTCCTCTCGGCCGGGCCGCGGCGGCGGGAGCCGTCCTCCTCGCGCTCCTGGGCGCGCTGCTCGCCGTCGACCACCAGCGGCTCGACAGCGCCACGATGGACGAGCCGTTCCACGCGCTCGCCGGCTGCGAGTACGCACTCTCCGGGACCTACTGGGCGAACCTCGAGCATCCCCCGCTCGCCAAGCTCCTCGCGGGGGTTTCGGCCGGTCTCGCGGGAGCCCGCCCGCCCCGGCTCCCAGCCCCCTTCAGCTTCCGGACCGCGGAGTCGCCCCAGCCGTTCCTCTACCAGAACGAGATCCCGCCGGAGCGGCTCCTCGCGGCCGCACGCCGGCCCTTCCCTCTTCTCTTCGTCGGGGTCGTCCTCCTCGCCTCTTTCGCCGCGTGGCGGGCGGCCGGGCCCGTGGCCGGCCTCGGTACGGCGCTCCTCCTCGCCTTCGAGCCGACGCTCGTCGCCCACGCGGCCTTCCTCCACACCGACGTCGTCGCGGCCCTCGGCTTCCTGGCGACCGTCGTGGCGGCGCACCGGGCGCTGATGCGCCCGTCCGCGCTCCGGTGGGCGGGAACCGGCCTCCTCCTCGGCCTCTCCCTCTCGGCGAAGTTCACGGCGGTCTTCCTCGTCCCGATCCTCCTCGTCCTCGTTCTCGTGCGGCTCCTCGCGGGCCGCCGGGAGACGGGGCGCTTCTCGCTGGCGCCGCTCGGAGGACTGCTCCTCGCATCGGGAGTGGCCGGGGCCGTCCTGCTCGGGGTCTATGCCGTCTCGATGCGGAACATGCCGTCTGCCGAGGCGGAGAGATCGGCCCGGTACTTCCTCCTCGGCCGGCTGGCGTCCTCCGGGACCGTGGAGCGAGTCGCCCGCATCTCTCGTCTTCTCCCGCCCGCGGGGCACTACGTGGCCGGGCTCGCCGGCGTCGCGGAACAGAACCGGCGGGGAGGCGGGATCAACGTCTTTCGGAGAGAAGTCTCGATCGAGGGATTCCCCTCGTACTTCCCGGTCGCGTTCCTCGTGAAGTCCTCGGTCGGCTACCTCGCCGCGCTCCTCGTCGCCGCGGGGCTGGTCGCCGCGCGGCGCGTCCGGCCCGGCTTCGGCGCCCTCGTCTTCCTCCTCCCGCCCGCCTACGTCTTTCTCGCGAGCGCGGCGAGCAGCTACAACATCGGCGTGAGGCACGTCCTGCCCGCCGTGCCGCTGCTCGCGGTCGCCTCGACGGTCGCGATCACGCGCGGGTTCTCCCGCAACGTGGGTGCGGCGGTGCTCGCCGGGCTCGGGTTGCTCCAGGCGGGCGAGACCCTCGCCGTCCACCCCCACGAGATCTCTTTCTTCAACGTCGCCGCGGGGGGGCCGTCCCGTGGGCACCTCTGGCTGAACGACTCGAACCTCGACTGGGGCCAGGACCTCGTCCGGCTCGCTCGCGAGCTCGAACGGCGCGGCGACGTGGCCGGCACGACGGTCGCGTACTTCGGTGGCGCGGACCCGAGGCACGACGTCCCGAAGGCCCGCCTCTTCGACGCCGCGACGACGCCACTGACCCCCGGGCTCTACGCGGTCTCCTCGTTCCTGCTCGCGGCCGGTCCGGAGCTGATGGCCTTCCACGGGGACGTGCCCCGCGCGGTGGGCTACCAGCGGCTGCGCCGAGCGCTGGCGGAACGGGGGACGCGGGAGGGGCGCGTGGGATACTCGATCCTCCTTTACCGCCTGCCCGAGGAGAGGACTCCGCCGCCGTGAAGCTGTCGATCATCATGCCCGCCTACAACGAGCGGAAGACCCTCCGCGAGATCGTCGCCCGGGTTCTCGCCGTCGACCTCGGGCCCATCGAGAAGGAGCTCGTCATCGTCGACGACGGGTCGACGGACGGCACGCGCGACATCCTCCGCGAGCTGGACGGCCGGGACGGCATCCGCGCCGTATTCCAGCCGTGCAACCTCGGGAAGGGGGCGGCGGTCTGGGCCGGGCTGCGCGCCTCGACGGGCGACCTCGTCGTCATCCAGGACGCGGATCTCGAGTACGACCCGCGCGAGATTCCGGGTCTCCTCCGGCCGGTCCTCGAAGGAGAGGCGGACGTCGTCTACGGCTCGCGGTTCCTCGGTCACCCGGGCGGGCACCGGGTCCTCTACTTCTGGCACGCGATGGGGAACCGGCTCCTGACTCTCATGTCCAACATGTTCACGAACCTGAACCTGACGGACATGGAGACCTGCTACAAGGTGATGACGCGCTCCGTCGTCGACCGGCTCGACCTGCAGTCGAAGCGGTTCGGAATCGAGCCCGAGATCACCTGCAAGGTTTCCCGGATGCACGCGCGGATCTTCGAGATTCCGATCTCGTACCACGGCCGGACGTACGAGGAGGGCAAGAAGATCGGCTTCAAGGACGCCCTCCAGGCCGTCTGGGTCATCCTGAAGTTCTTCCGCTGGGAGGCCCCGCGGGGGGACGTGGGCGGGATGACGCTCCGGAGGATGGAGAAGCTCGCGCCCTACAACGCCTGGCTCCACGACCGTTTCGACGCCGCGCTCGGACAGCGGGTCCTGGAGGTCGGCTCGGGCGTCGGCAACCAGACGCGGTTCTTCGTCGACCGCGAACGCGTCGTGGCGTCGGACGTCGAGATCCACTACGTCCGCGAGCTGAAGGCGAAGTTCGGAGACCGCTCGAACGTCAGGATCGCCTCGTACCGCTTTCCCCTCGCCGACGCGGACCGCTCCGAGCTCGCGGCCGAGAAGGTCGACACGATCGTCTGCCTGAACGTCCTCGAGCACATCGAGGACGACGGTGGCACGCTGCGCGACTTCGCGTCGGTCCTTCCGAAGGACGGCCGGCTCGTCCTGCTCGTCCCGTCGCTGAAGGCTCTCTACGGAACGCTCGACGTCCACCTCCACCACTTCCGCCGGTACGAGCGGGACGAGCTGAAGCGCCTCGTGACGAACGCGGGGTTCGAGATCGAGAAGATCCGTTTCCTGAACCGGCCGGGAGTCTTCGGCTGGTGGCTCAACTCGCGGGTCCTGAAGCGGAAGGTCCTGCCGAAGGGGCAGCTCGCGGCGTTCCGATGGCTCCTCCCGCTGCTGAAGCTCGAGGAGAAGACCGATCCCTCGTTCGGGATGTCGCTTCTCGTCCTGGCGCGGAAGGCGTGACGCCGGGGCGCCTCGCCCGGCTCGCTCCCTTCGCCGCCCCCGCGGCGCTCCTCGGCGCCGCCGCCTTCAGGTTCCACGACTACCTTCTCGGGGGGAGCGTCGTCTCGCGCGACGCGGGGTTCTTCTTCGTCCCGCTCCGGGAGGTCACCGCGCGCCTTCTCTCGGCCGGAGAGCTGCCGCTCTGGAACGACGCCACCGGCGCGGGGCGCGCGCTCGCAGCGAACCCGAACGCCGCCGTCTTCTGGCCGGGCACCTGGCTCGTGCCGCTCGCCGGGACGACGGGCCTCTTCCTCCTCCACGTCGCCCTCGTCCTCCTCCTCTCTTACGCGGCGCTGCGATGGCTCGGCGTTTCGCGCGGGGCCGCGCTCGCGGGAGGGAGCGTCCTCCTGTTCTCGGGCGTCTTCCAGACGGTGCCGCTCCTCACCACGACCGTCGCGTCCGCTGCGCCCATCCCGCTGGCACTCGTGGCGCTCGGGACGCTCGACCCGTCCGACGCCCGGGGAGCGCGGAGGCGGGTGGGGATCGCAGGGCTCGCCCTCGGCCTCTCGCTCCTGGGTGGAGAGCCGGTCGTCACCGCGACCGGGGCAGCGGGCGCGACGGTGCTCGCCCTCCTGCGCTCCGGTCTCGACGCGCGGGCGGGTCTGTGGCCGCACGCCCGCGGGCGCTTCCTCGCGCTCGCCGCGGCGGCGCTCCTGTCGACGGGAATCGCCGCCGTCCAGCTCCTCCCGACGGCGGGGGAGCTCGGCCGCTCGGCCCGCGCCACGCAGATGCGCGCCGAGGAGGGAGCGCTCTTCTGGTCCGTCCGTCCCGCCCGCGTGCTGACGCTCCTCGAGCCCCGCCTGACGGGCGACCCACAGGCCGAGGACGACCGCGACTACTGGGGAGCCTCGACGTTCGACGCGGGGAACCCCTACTTCCACGACCTCGCCCTCGGTCTCGTCCCGCTCGTCCTGGCCGCAGGCGCGCTGGGAGACTCCCGTGGCCGGGCCGCGCTCGGCCTCGCGGGCCTGGCGGCGGTCCTGTCGTTCGGACGGTTCGTCCCTCCGGTCGGAGCGTTCCTCGGGGCGCTTCCGATCCTGAGGTACCCGGAAAAGTGGTGGATCCTCGCGACGTTCGGCCTGTGCGGCGCAGCGGCCGTCGGAGTCGACCGGCTGAGCGACGACCCGGCGGCTCCGCGGCGGCTCTCTCTCGCGGCGGCCGTCCTCGCCGCTCTCCTGGCCGGTCCGACGCTCCTCGCGCTCGTCGCGCCGGAGGCGCTCGCCTCTCTCCTCCGCGTGTCGGGACTGGCGGGGCCGGACGTCATTGCGGATCGGGCCGCCACCCTGCTCCGCCCGGTCCTTCTCGCAGGCGTGGCCACCGCGCTCCTGCTCGCGCTCCTGCCGCGCCTCGTCCGCTCGGGTCGGCTCTCTCTGCGCGCGGCCTTCGCGATCGGCGCCGCGCTCTTCCTCTTCGACGCGGGACGTCGCGTCACCGGGTCGGCACCCGCCGGACCGGCGGACTTCTACACGAACCCTCCTGCGGAGGTTCGGGCCGCGCTGTCGGCGGCCCGCGGCGGGCGCTTCCACGCCGACGGCGCGGACGACGCGGCGCGGGCGACGGCTCTCGCGTTCGAACGGGGCGGGCTCGACCCGCTGCGGCCCCTCACGGGAGCGGTCTTCGGCCTGAGGTACGGCGGGGACAACGACGTCGACAGGATGTCGCCGCCGCAGGCCGTCGCGTTCGCCGCGGCGCTCGCCCGTCTGCCCTGGGGCGAGGAGAAAGTACGGCGCCTGCGAACGATCGGCGTCACGGCGGGACGGACCGATGACGCCGGGCCCGGTCCCGTGGGCGTTCGCGAGACGGCCCGGTTCGGCCGTGGGCGGATCGTGGCGATCGACCGGGCGAGGACCGAGCATTCCCTCGTCTCCCGCGCGATCTTCGCCCCGTCCGGTCTCACCGTTCCCGCGCCCCCCGACCCGCTCGCGGATACGGTGCTCGAGGGGACCGGTGCGCCCCTCCCGTTCGGAAAGGGGGAGGTCGAGGTTCTCGAGCGAACGAACCACCGTCACCGGCTGCGGGTCCGGGTCGACCCGCCCGGCGGGCTCCTGGTCGTGGCGCTCGCCCTGGACCCGTCGTGGAAGGCGCGCATCGACGGAGTTCCGGTCGCGACCAGGCGGGCCGACGGCTTCCTCACGGCCCTGGGCGTTCCAGCCGGTGCGCACGACGTCGTCCTCTCCTACGAGAACCGCTCCATCGCGGTGGGGGGTGCCGTCACGCTCCTTTCTCTCGCAGGCGCGGCATTCCTGCTGCGAAACGGCAGGCGCCGGTGACGCGGCTGCGGGGCCTGTCCGTGCGCCTTCAGGACCTGGCGAAGCGAAGGCCGTTCGAGGTGAGCCTCCTGCTGGCCCTCGTGCTCCTCCTCGTCCCGTACCGGACGCTCCTCGGACCGGGGGTCCCGTCGGGCCGCGACCTCGTCCCGTACTTCTACCCGCTGAAGACCCAGCTCGTGGAGGCGATCCGTGCCGGGGAGGTGCCGTGGATCGACCGGTTCCGGTGGGGCGGCCTGCCGCTCCTGTCGTGGCCGGGTGTGGCCGCGTTCGACCCGGGAAACGTCCTGTTCCTCCTCCTTCCGACGGCCGTCGCCGCGAAGGCGTGGATGCTCCTGCGCGTCCTCTCCGGCGCCGCCGGCTTCGCCGTCTTCCTGCGCGTCACGGGCCTGCCGCCGCTCTCCTCGGCGCTCGGGGCGCTCGCGTGGGGGGCGAGCGGGATCACGGCCTCCTCGGCGAGCTTCCTCGGATTCTCGTCGGCGTATGCGGCGCTGCCGTGGTTTGCCGCGGCGCTCCTCCGCGTCCGGTCGAGGCGAGACCCACGCGCCGTTGCCGCCCTTGCCGCGGCGACGGCGCTCCTGATCGTCGCCTCGGTGCCGGAGCCGCTCGTCGCCGCGGCCCTCCTCGCCCTCGTCCTTCTCGCGGGGCGGGGAGAGGGCGGCGGGGCTCGCGAGAGGCTCGGGGCCGCGGCGCTGTGGGGAGCGGCGGGCCTGCTCGGCGCCCTGCTCGCCGCACCGGCGGTCGCCACGTACCTCGTCACGGGCCTCGACAGCATCCGAAGCGTTCAGGGGGCGCTTCTTCCCGGGTTCGCGGCGCTGGGCGCGCTCCCGCTCGCCAGGCTCCCCGAATTCCTCGCCGATGGGATCGTCGCGGACTGGACGCGCGTGACCCGGGTGGACGGGATTCCCGGCTACCCCTACCTCCCGTCGCTGACGCCGGGGCGCGTCACCTGGACGCTCGCTCTCCTCGCCCTGGTGGCCGGCCGGGGTGCGCGGCTGAGGGCGATGGCGACCGGTCTCGTCGGCGTCCTCCTGGCCCTCGGCCCGGCAACGCCCGCCTTCGGGCTCCTTCTCACCGTCGTGCCGTTCGCGTCCTCGATCCGCTATCCCGAGAAATACGCGATTCTCTTCGGATTCGGTGTCGCCTGGCTCGCCGCCCTCGGTGCGGCGGCGCTCGAGAGAGCGCTCGGCGGGAAAGGACGTGCCTTCGTTTTCGTCTCTCTGGCAGTGCTCCTCGTCTTCGACCGGGCAGCGATCACGGCACGCCTCTTTCCGATGTCCCCGCCATCTCTGCTCGAGGAGCGCCCTGCGGTCCTGGCGGCGCTGCCGCTCTCGTCCGGAGAAGAACCTCCTCCGAGGGTCTTCCCTTACGCCTCGTACCGGGTCGCAGGCGGGAGCGGCACCGACGACCCGCAGGGAACGGGAGTCCGGGCGACGCGCTGGGCCTTCCCCCACTCGGCCAGCCGGTTCGGCGCCGCGAGCGTCTTCGAGCGGGACTACGACGTGGCCCTGCCACGTCCGCAGCTCGAGTGGGTCCACTTCCTGGAGAGCTCTCCGGGAGGGAGACCGCTGCCGATGGCCCTCGCCCGCGCCGCGGGGGCGCTCGGGGCCGTCGTGGGAGAGCCCGGGCCCGCGGGCGAATCCGTTCCGGCGTTTCTGCCCTTCGGCGATCCGGTCCCGCCGTTCCGGTTCGTCGAAAGGGTCGTCCTCGGAAGCGACCCGCGGGAGCTGGCCGACCGTTTCCTGGAGGAGGGCATACCTGCGATGGCAGCCTTCGTCGTAGGTGCCGGAGAGAGCTTCGTGCCCTCGCGCGGCCGGGTGCTTCGGGTCTCGGACCGCCCGTCGCGGATGGAGGTGGAGGTGGCGGTGGAGGGCCCCGGCCCTGCCTACCTGCTCCTCTGCCGGCCCCTCGCAACGACCCGGGACGCTGTCCTGGACGGGCGGAGCGTCCCCGTCGACGACGCGAACTTCGGATTCTCCGGGCTCACGGTTCCCAGAGGCCGCCACGTCGTCCGATTGCGACCCACCCGGAGATGGCTGATCATCGCGACGGTGTTCTCCGCCCTCGCACTCTCGATCGTCACGATTCTCTGCCGCCGTCGAAGTCCCGAGGGCCTCCCGGGGCGATGAAGATCTCCCGGAACGCGCGCCGGCGCGTCGCGCTCTACGGCGGTGCCGTCGTCGTGGCCGCGATCGTCCTCGCCGTTCCCGGGCTCCTGAAGAGCCGAGCCCCGAGCGTCGCGGTTCCCGAGTTCGACATCGCCCAGCTGCGCTCCCGCGAAGCGACCGTCCTCCTCCGGGAATACGTCAGGATCGACAGCTCGAACCCGCCGGGAAGGACCGTGGAGACGGCGCGCTTCTGGGCGGAGAAGCTCGGCTGCGAGGGAATCCCGTTCGAGATCGTCGGTTCCGACCCGGAACGCCCCATCGTCGTGGCACGCCTCTCGGGCCGCAGGAGGGATGAGGCCCTGCTTCTGCTGCACCACATGGACGTCTTCCCGGTGGGCGACCTCTCCGAATGGGAACACCCGCCTTTTGGAGGCGTGGATGGAACGGGCCGGTTCCGCGACTACATCTGCGGGCGGGGGACCATCGACATGAAGGGGCAGGGGATCGCCGACTTCCTGGCGATCGCCTCCCTCCGCCGGGACGGTCTCGTCCCGGAGCGGGACATCGTCTTCGTGGCCGAGCCGGGAGAGGAGACGTACACGCCCGAGATCGGCATCGGCTGGGTCCTGGATCACCGTCCGGACCTCCTGGCAGGGGTGACGGACGTCTTCAACGAAGGGGGCGTCAACGAGGTCTCCGGCGACAGGATCGCCCGGTTCGGGATCGAGGTCCTGCAGAAGGCAGCCATCATGGCCACGGCCGAGGCGGCGCGGGAGGAGAGCCTGAAGGCCTTCTCGGAGTTCCTGGAGGCTCGGATGGATGCGGAGCCCTACCAGGTCCTCGACGAGGTCCAGGACTTCCTCGCCTTCGTGGCTCCATCTCGGTCGGATCTCTGGGGACATCAGATGAGCGACACGCGCGCGGCCGTCCGGGCCGGCCGGCTCAGCCAGGGGATCCCTGAGCCCTACCGGGCACTCATGCGCGACATGTACTACTCGGGGAAGGTGCTGCCGGCGCCGGGGGGCGGGGGTTTCACGACGAGCGTCGTGGCCACGCTCCTCCCCGGCCGTTCGGTTCACGTGCGCTGGGAGGAGATGCAGGCCTGGGCCACCCGGTACCGGGTTCGGCTTCGACTCGTTTCCCTCACCCCCGACAGCGTTCCGGCACAGCGGAAGGGGCGGGCCTGGGAGACGCTCCGGACCGTCCTCGCCCTCGATCCCGTCGAGAGGGCGGACGTCGGTCCCTACGTGCTGTCGGGAAGCTACACGAACTCCTCCTACCTGCGCCTCCGCGGGAGCGTCCGTGCGTTCGGAATCTCGCCGTTCGGACTGAACCTCCTCGACGCCGTGACCGTCCACAGCAAGAACGAGAGGATTCACCTCCCCGCCTACATCGACGGCGTCGAGCGGACGGCCCGGATCGTTCGCGAGTACGCCCTCGCGCCCTGACGGGGCAGAAAAGGAGAACGCCATGTCCACGGTCGGTTTCTACTACCAGCGCCCCGGTTGAACGAGCTGCACACGCACCCGTGAGGTGCTCGACCGGACGAAAGCCCGCATCACCCAGGAACGCTCCTCGAAGTCGGCCCCGATGACGGACGCCGACGTGAAGGCGCTCCTCGCCGCCGTCGACGACGTCGTCGTCGCCAGGGGAAAGAAGGCCGTGACGCTCGCCGCGAAGGAGGCGACGCTCGACGGCCTGAAGGGGCCGACGGGCAATTACCGCGCGCCGATGCTGCGCGTGGGAAGGAAGCTCCTCGTCGGCTTCCACCCCGAAACCCTCGAGGCGCTCCTCAGGGCCTGAGACGGATCGGGACCCCCGACGGCGGGCGCGCCAGCCGGGTCGCCGCGCCGTCGGGGTCGCCCGCCTTCCACCACGGGAGCTGGTCGAGGCGGTGGGGCGACCCGACGTGCCCGGAGGCGCCGAACGGCACGACGAGCGTCGCGGCGTCCGGCTCTCCCCAGTCGACGATCCAGCGGAGCGACTGCCCGAACGCAGGCGATGCCGCGCGCGGCGTTCCCGGCGCGCCGGACTGGGGCGGGCGCGGGGGGTCGAAGAGCCACGAGAGCCCGGGGACGTAGCCGAGCGGATGACGAGCCGAGAGGCGGTTCGCCCCGCCCCAGCTCCACCCCGAGCGGCCCTTGCCGTAGCGCTTCTCGAGCGCGGCGACCGCGTCGTCCGCCGCTCCCTTCAGGAAGGCGTCCCGGCCGCCGAGCCCCGCGGCGCGAAACGCGGCGTCGTTCGCTTCGAGGAGGTCGTTCCAGTTGTCCCCCTCGAGGTGCCAGCGGACGGGCGGGGCGTTCCAGGCCGCGAGCGCCCGCTCGCGCACGGCCCGGCGGAGGGCGCGGGCGACGAGGTACCGCGCGGTCGCGGCGTCGGCCGTGCCGTCCCACGCTTCGAGGAGGCGCCCGAGGTCACCCGGCAGGAAGGGGCGAAGGGCCGCTGCCGTCCTGCGCATCGTCTCCGAACGCTCGTCGAGCTGGATCGCCTCGGCCCCGCGCCGCGTCACCTTCGTTCCCGCGGCCTTCGCCTCCAGAAGCAGGTCCCGGATCCGCCGGGCCCGGCCGGGGTGACCCCAGTCGGACGAGACGACGTACCCGAACGACGTCCCGATCGTCCGCTGGTTTGCCGTCACGACGAACCCTTCGGGCGGATCGACGACCCGGGGCAGCTCCTCCATCGGCACGAATCCGCGCCAGGCGTTCTCCGGGTCGGAGGCGTCGTAGGGGACGCTCCCGTCGGTCCCCGCGCGGCGCACCGGGAGGAGGCCGGCGGGACGCCACCCGATCGATCCCGACGCCGACGCCCAGACGACGTTCTGCGGAGGACCCGTGAACCGGTCGAACGTCGCGAGAAAGGTGGTTTCGTCACCCGCCCGGAGGAAATCCGCGTTCGGGACCCTCAGGTTCGAAGGGTCGAGGGCCGTCCACCGGACCGCGAGGTCCCCCTCGAGAAGCGGCCCGTTCGACGTCGAGCGGACGACGAGCGACTCCTCTGCGCCGCCACGGATGTGGATCGTCTCCTTCCGCTCGACGACCGGCTCGAAGCCGTCCCCGCGGCGGGCGCGACCCTTCTCGATCCGCTCGCGGTAGAGGTCCTGGACGTCCCCCTCGAGGTTCGTGAAGCTCCAGGCGACCTGGTCGGTCCGCCCGATCGTCAGAGCCGGCAGGCCCGGGAGCGTCACCCCTTCCGACGTCCGGCCCGCGACGACGAAGCGCATCGGCAGCCAGATGGCGGGCATCTCGTGCCCGAGGTGCGGGTCGCCGGCGAGGATCGGCCTGCCGCTCGCCGAAAGGGACCCGGAGACCGCGAAGGCGTTCGACCCGGCGATGCCCTCCTCCTCCATCGTCTCGAACCGGGCCGCCTTCGGGAGAGCGGTCGGCGCGGAGTCCCCGACGACCGGAAGGGCCGGCGGTGCGAGCGGCGGGGCGTCGGGGACGAGGAGGACGTCGTCGGCCGTGGCGCGGGGCAGAAGGAACGCGCGGACGGACTCCGGGAGGCCTGCGAGCTTCTCCGCGCCCCGCTGCGCCTCCACGTCGTCCGTCAGCTGCTCGTACATCAGGAGAAGGACGGCGAGGGAGTCTGCGGGGCGCCACGGCTCGGGCTCGCGCCGCAGGAGGGCGAACTCCAGCCCGAGGCGGCCGCGGTGCGCCGTGAAGTACGCGTTGATGCCCGATGCGAGGGCCTCGAGGTCGGCCCTCTCGCGGGGCGGCAGGAGCGGCACCGCGGCCTCGGCGACGCGAGCGAAACCGTAGAGGCGGTGCCTGCGGTCGAGCGGCAGCGCCGAGGAGCCGAAGAGCTCGGCCAGGCGCCCCGACGCGTTCCTCCGGAGGACCTCGAGCTGGAAGGCACGGTCGCGGGCCGTCAGCCACCCCTGCGCCTGCAGGGCGTCCTCTACGGACGCGGCGTGGATCGTGGCGACGCCGCGGTCGTCGATGTCGACGGTCACCTCGGCGGCCAGGCCCGGCAGTCGCCCTCCCTCGTTCCCGGGGAGATTCCGCTTCACGAGGACGAGGAGGACGAGGCCAAGGAGGAAGACGACGGCGACGATTCCGAAGAGGGCACGTATCGCGAGGCGGCGCATGCGCCGTGAAGAGTACGGGAAACGGGAAAGGGGAGGCCGGAGGCCTCCCCTTCGTCGTCACGCGGCCGAGCCGCGACCGGTTACTTCGCGGGCGGGAGGATGACCGAGTCGATGACGTGGATGACGCCGTTGGAGGCGCCGACGTCGGTCTTCACGACGTTCGCGTCGTTGACCTTGACCCCGCCGCCGGCGACGGTGATCTTCACCATGGAGCCCTCGACGGTCTTGGCTTCCTTGAGCTTGACGACGTCGGCGGCCATGACCTTGCCGGCGACGACGTGGTAGGTGAGGACCTTCGTCAGCTGCGCCTTGTCGGCGAGGAGCTTCTCGAGAGTGCCGGCGGGGAGCTTCTTGAAGGCGTCGTCGGTCGGGGCGAAGACGGTGAAGGGGCCCTTGCCCTTGAGCGTGTCGACGAGGCCCGCGGCCTTCAGCGCCGTGGCGAGCGTGTTGAAGCTCCCGGCGGCGACGGCGGTGTCGACGATGTCCTTCGCCTTCGGCTCGGCGGCCCGCGCGGGGGCGGCGACGGACACGGCGAGCGCGAGGGCAGCGACGGTGGCGGTGAGGGTCTTTTTCATTGTCTATCTCCGATGCGGTCGCCTCTGGCGCCCGTCGGCCGTTCTACGGGCGGAGGCGCTCCCCCGGATTTCGCGCGACCAGGGACTTCGAGGGCCAAGGCCGGCCGCCGCCTAGAATCACGGGATGGAAACGGTCTGCATCGAAGGCGTCGAGATCGCGCTCGCGCACCCCGACGAGTTCCCGCTCGACTGGAAGGGACGGAAGGACCTCCTCGACCAGCTCCTCGCCGCGTGGCTCGTCGTCGAGAAGGGGGACCTCCCGCTCCACCCCCGTCTCGTCGGCAGGCCAGGCGTCGGCAAGACGACTCTGGCGTACGCCGCGGCGAAGCGGATCGGCCGTCCCGCCTGGGTCTTCCAGTCGACCGTCGACACCCGCCCGGAGGACCTCCTGGTCACGCCCGTCGTCGCGGGCGAGGGGAAGATCCGATACGTGGCCTCGGGCGTCGTCACGGCGATGCTGAAGGGGGGCGTCGCGATCCTCGACGAGGGCAACCGGATGAGCGAGAAGTCGTGGGCCTCGCTGGCCCCGCTCCTGGACGCGCGCCGGACGGTCGAGTCGATCGTCGCCGGGGTGAAGATCCGGGCGCATCCCGATTTCCGCTTCGTCACGACGATGAACGACGACGCGTCGACGTTCGAGCTCCCCGACTACGTCAACTCGCGCCTGACGCCGACGATCCTCGTGGACTTTCCCGACGAGGAGGAGGAGCTCGCGATCCTCGCGGAGAACCTCCCGTTCGCCCCCGAGGCGCTGCTGCGCTGGGTGACGCGCTTCCTGAAGAGCGCGCACGAGGCCGACGAGTCGTTCAGCGTGCGGGACGGCATCAACGTCGCGCGATACGCCCTCAAGCGGCTCTCCCAGGGAGGCGGCGAGCCGGTTGCGCGGCTTCTCGAGTCGGTCCGCTTCGTGCTCGGCGAAGAGGCCGTCGTCCACGCGCCCGCCACGGGCGGCGACCTCCCTTCCCGCCCGGCCGGGCCTCACCGCGTCTGAGTCTTCGCGGCGTGAGCCCGCATCGATCGTGAGCGTCGTCGCCCCGTACCCCGCGCCCGATCCCGAGACCGGCGTCGTCCAGGCGGGCGAGGGGCTCTACCTCCTCCCGACGCTCCACCAGTCGGTGGAATTCGCGGTCCTCGTCCGCCGCGCCTTCTTCGCACTCCGGCCCACGGCGGTCGCCGTGGAGCTTCCGCAGACGATCGAAGAGGCGTTCCGCAAGGCGGTCCTCAGGCTCCCGCTCCTCACCGTCGCCCTCTGGCCCGACGGCGACGAGACCGTCTACCTCCTCGTCGAGCCGCACGAGCCGATGACCGAGGCGGCGCGCCTCGCGCTCGAGAACGGCGCGGCGCTCCACCTCGTCGACCGTGACGACGGCTCGTACCCGTTCCGCCGCGAGGCGCTCCCGGATCCCTACGCGCTGACGAGGATCGGCGCGGGGCCGTTCGTGGCGGCGGTCCTGGACGCCTTCCCGCCCTCGGACGACGACGCGGACCTCCTCCGCGAGCGGGCGATGGCCGTCCGCCTCGCGCGGCTCGCCGAGGCGGGAGAGCGGGTCCTCTGGGTCGGCGGCGCCGCGCACGTCCGGGGGATCCTCCGGGCGCTCGGAGAGCCGCAAGCAGAGCCGTTCGGGCGCGTGCGGCGCGAGGGGGTCCGCATCGCCGCGCTCTCTCCCGAGTCGAGCCGCGAGGTGATGAGCGAGATCCCGTACGTCTCGGCTGCCTACGAGAGGGCGCGGTCGGCGGGTGGCGCGTTCGCGTTCGACGGGGAGACCGACACGCTCCGCGTCGTCGACGCCCTCCTGCGCGAGGCGGCCCAGCGGTATCGGAAGAGCCGGGACGAAGAGGTCCCGCGCACGGCTTTCCGGGCCCTCAGCCAGTTCTCGCGCAACCTCGCCCTCCTCGAGAACGTCCTGACCCCCGGCTTCTACGAGCTCGTCGTCGCGGCGCGTGGCGTCGTCGACGACGACTACGCCTGGGAGACCTTCGACCTGGGAGCGACGTGGCCCTGGCCCGACACGACCGCGAGCCTCCCCGTCGTGACCCTGAAGGGGGAAGACCTCCACATCGAGGGCCGGCCGGTCCGGTTCCGCCGGCGCTTCCCGGGCAAGGAAAGGCGCCTGCGCGACCTGCCGCTCCGGCGCCGCCCGAAGGAGCCGAAGCCGGGCGACTGGAAGAAGCTGAAGTTCGGCGACGGCATCTGCAGCCACCCGCCGGAGGACATCGCCGTCGAGCGCTTCGGCAACCGCCTCCGCCGCCGCGCGATCCGACTCCTCTCCGAGGACTCGCGGCGCGTCGCCCCGTTCACGACGAGCCTCCTCGACGGCATCGACGTGCGCGAGTCGCTCCGCCACCACCACGAGGGGCGCCTCTGGGTCTACGAGGAGGCGCGCGTCCGCGGCGGCGCGGGCTCCGTCGTCGTCATCTTCGACGAGGAGGCGGAGAAGTACCCGTGGAAGACGACGTGGATCGGCGAGCACGGCCAGGAAAGCGACATGGCCTTCTACGCCACGCCGCTCGGCGAGAGCGTCGTCGGCCCCGGCATCTCCGAGTGCACGTACGGGGGCTTCCTGATGACGATGCCCCCCGGCCGCCTCTTCGACGTCTGGCGCGACCCGGACTATCGCGGCCCCTTCACCGGGGCGGAGGTCCTCCTCCTCGCCGCCCTCGACTACGCCCGCGAGCCCCGCGTCGTCTACGCCGCCCCGAAGCCCCCGCGGCCGTTCCTGAAGCGCTTCGCCGCGCGCCTCGGCAAGCAGGTCGTCTACCTTCCCCTCGGCTCCCTCTCCTCGCTCTCCCTGAAGAAGCTCCGCCGCTTCCACGTCCTGGCGAACAAGGACGCCCGCGCCTGGGCCAAGGACTATGTTTGAATTGGGGGTCAGGTCTACCTTCTACACTCTACGGGACGTAGAGTGTAGAAGGTAGACCTGACCCCTTGTCGGGGGGCGTCAGTTCACGCCGCCGGGCGGCGTCGCGATGCACCCGGGCTTGACGCCGAGCTCGGCGAGGGCCCGCTCCCAGAGGCCGGCGACGTCGGCGGGGAAGGCGAAGGCGGGGTCGTAGGGGAGGACGAGCCAGGAGCCGTCTTCCATCTCGTGCTCGAGCTGGCCGGGCCCCCAGCCGGAGTACCCGAAAACGAGGAGGCCGCCGACCGGCCCCCCGTCGGGTACCGCGGCGAAGACGCGCGGCAGGACCTCGGGGGTCGCCGAGACGACGAGTCCGGGTGCCATGTCGATCGACTCGATCCCGGCGAACGGCTCGCGGTGGACGACGATGAGGCCGGGCGTGGCGACGGGGCCGCCGATGCGCAGCGGGGTGTCCGGGTGAATCGTCCGCGAGACCTCTTCGGGCAGGAGCGCGATCGCGCCGCCGTCGACGAGCCGGTTCACGATCCAGCCGACCGCCCCTTCCTCGGAGTGGTGCCCCATCAGGACGACCGTCTTCTCGAAGTTGGGGTCCGAGAGGACCGGGGCCGCCAGCAGCAGGTAGGGCGGGGTCAGCGTTTCCACGGCGGGAGAAGCGTACGCCGGGGCGGCCGGCGCCGCCACAGCGGCCCTTGCCCCTCCCGTCCGCCCCGGGGGCCCTACTCCTCGAGGTAGGTGTAGTGAGAGAGGGCGACCTCGAAGTCCTTGGCGATCGACTTCGCCTCGGCCTCTCGGACCCGGTCCTTGTCGACCGCCTTGCGGAGCTGCTTCCAGATGCCCTCGAGGATCTCCGCCCTCTCGTAGTTCATGTAGGAGAGGACCCGCTCGCACGTCTCGCCCGGAAGGAGGTCGAGGATCCGCGTCCGGTTCTCCTCGTCGACCGCCACGAGGACCTCGTGCGCCTCGCCGAAGAGGTTGTGCAGGTCGCCGAGGACGTCCTGGTAGGCCCCGACGAGGCAGAACGCGAGGTAGTAGGGCTGCGAGCGCTTGAAGGAGTGGAGCGGGAGGAACTCCTTGATGTCGCGCAGGTCGATGAACTTCTCGATCTTGCCGTCGGAGTCGCAGGTGATGTCGGCGAGCGTCGCGATCTCGCCCGGCTTCTCGCGGAGGCGGTGGATCGGGAGGATCGGGAAGAGCTGGTCGATCGCCCAGGAGTCGGGGACCGACTGGAAGACCGAGAAGTTGACGACGTACTTGTCGGCGAGCTCCCGCTCGAGGTCCTCGAACTCCTCCGGAACCTCCTTGAGCCCCTTCAGGTGGCGGCGGATCCTGTCGCAGGCGTCCCAGAAGAGGATCTCCCCCTTCGAGCGGTCCTCGAGGGAGACGTAGCCGAGGTTGAAGAGGGTGAAGAGCTCCTCCTTGTACTGGAGGGCGTCGTGGTAGCTCTCGCGCATGTTCTTCGCGGTGACGCCCTTGAAGACGTCGTAGAGCTCCCTCACGACGTGGTTCTCGTCGCCGTTCAGGGTGACGGTCTTGTCCTGCTCGATCTTGTCGGCGACGTCGAGGACGTTCGACACGAGCACCGAGTGGTACGCGGTGACGGCGCGGCCCGACTCGGTCACGAGGGTCGGCACCGGGACTTTCTCGTCCTCGCAGATCGACTTGATGTTGTAGACGACGTCGTTCGCGTACTCCTGGACGGTGTAGTTCATCGAGGAGTCGAACGAGGTCTTGCTCCCGTCGTAGTCGACGCCGAGGCCGCCGCCGAGATTCAGGTAGGTGATCTCGACTCCCGAGCGGTTCAGCTTGGCGTAGACGCGCCCCGCCTCGCGGATGGCGTCCTTGATCTTGCGGATGTCGGTGATCTGAGAGCCGATGTGGAAGTGGAGCATGACGAGGCAGTCGAGCATCCGCTTCGCCTTGAGGATCTCGATCGCCGCGAGCATCTCGGTCGTCGTCAGGCCGAACTTCGCCGCCTCGCCCCCCGATTTCGCCCACTTCCCCGAGCCGCGCGCGTAGAGCTTGGCGCGCATCCCGATGAGGGGCCTCACGCCGCGCTTCTTCGCGACTTCGAGGATTCGCTCGAGCTCCGAGACCTTCTCGAGCGTGAGGATGACGTTCCGCCCCATGCGCACGCCGTCGAGGGCGAGGCGGATGAAGGCCTCGTCCTTGTAGCCGTTCGTCGTGATGAGGCACTCGGGGCCGAGGTCCTGCGAGAGCGCGGCGATCAGCTCGGGCTTGCTGCCGGCCTCGAGGCCGTAGCCGTACTTGCGGCCGGCCTCGATGATCTCGTGGACGACGACCTTCTTCTGGTTGACCTTGATCGGAAAGACCCCGCGGTAGTGACCGTCGTAGTCGTATTCCTTGATCGCCTTCCCGAACGCCTCGTTGAGCTCCTTCACCGACGACGTGAGGATCTGCGGGAAGCGGATGACCATCGGCGGCGTGATGCCGCGGCCGGCCACCTCGTCCACGACGTCCTTCAGGTCGGCGAAGCGGTGCCCTTCGCGCGTCGGGTGGACGAGGAGGTGGCCGTCGTCGGAGATCGAGAAGAACCCCTTGCCCCAGGCATCGATGCCGTAAAGCTCCTCGGCCTCCGAGAAACGGTCGGGGGTCCGAGAGGGCTTCCGGGCGGAGCGGGAGGGCGACTTCTTGGATGCGGCCGTAGGCATGGCGACGGAGTTTACGAAAGGACGGGGGCGCGCGGGGGATGCTCTGGCCCGCCGAAACGATTTCGACCGGGCCGCGTATACACTGCCGCGCCGTGTCCGAGCTTTTCGCCCCCCTCCAGCCCTTCGATTCCTTCCGCCTGAGGGTCTCCGACCTTCACGAGCTTCACGTGGAGCAGGCCGGGAACCCGGCCGGCAGGCCCGTGATCTTCTTCCACGGCGGTCCCGGCGCCGGGATCTCCCCGTTGCACCGCCGATTCTTCGATCCGTCCTTCTGGCGGGTGATCCTCTTCGACCAGCGCGGCTCCGGGCGTTCGACGCCCCTCGGCGACGTTCGCGAGAACACGACGGCCGACCTCGTGGCCGACACGGAGCGGATCAGGGAGCGGCTCGGGATCGACAAATGGCTCGTCTTCGGCGGCTCCTGGGGCTCGACCCTCGGCCTCGCCTACGCCGAGGCGCACCCTGAACGTTGTACCGGGCTCATCCTCCGCGGCATCTTTCTGTCCCGCAGGGCCGAGGTCACCTGGACTTTCGGCGGAGGCCTTCAGCGGGTCTTTCCCGACGCCTGGGCGGAGTTCCTCGCGACCCTCGACGAATCCGAAAAGGCCGATGTTCTCGAGGCCTACCACCGCCGCCTGTACTCCGGCGACCCGGCCGTGACACGCCAGGCCGCCCTCGCCTGGAACCGCTGGGAGGAGCTTGCCTCGCACCTCGTCGCCGACGTCCCGCCCGTGGCCGAGGAGGACGTGCCGGCCGAGATCGCCCTCGCCCGCATCGAGGCGCACTACTTCGTCAACGGCGCCTTCCTCTCGCCGGAAGACCAGCTCCTTCGGGACGTGACCCGCATCCGGCACCTGCCGGGCGTCATCGTCCAGGGGCGCTACGACATGGTCTGCCCGGCCGTCTCCGCGTGGGACCTCCACGAGGCCTGGCCCGAGTCGCGCCTCGTGATCGTCCCGGCCGCGGGGCACTCCGCCGACGAGCCGGGAATCGTTTCGGCACTCGTCGATGCCACGGAGGAGTTCAAGAAGCTCGGCTGACCCGGCGAGCACGGACAAGCGCGGGAGCTTCGAGGAACCGGGAGACCGGGAGACCCGGAAGACCCGGAAGACACCAGCTTCACCGTCACGTCGCTTCGGCCGGGGGCCGCGTGCGGGCCGGTGCGTCTCACGGCCGCCGCTGCGCGCGCCCGACCCGCTTCCGAGCTCGCTGCGGCCGGGCGGGGGCCCGCGCGAACTCCTCGCTGCGCTCGTCAAACACGCGCACGGGCCTGATCCCCGCCCGGTCCTCGCGAACTCGAGCGGGTCCCCGGTCGTGCTCGAGGTCGGCTCGCGAGACGCACCGCCCCACCCGCGGCCGGCGAGCTTCAACGATCCGCAAGGGAGCCGTCTTCGGCGGCCGCAGCACCGTATAGTAGAAAATGAAGACTGGCCCCAAACGCGTGCCGTTGCCCCGGTGGGCCGAGCCCCGGGGGCGGGTCCTGCGAGCCGACTCGAGCACGGCCGGGGACCCGCTGGCGCGCGCCGCGAGGCGCTCGGGGCAAAGCGAGCGCTGTTTGAGCGAGCCGAAGGCGAGCGAGTTCGCGAGCGACCCGAGCGCAGAGCGCCGCACGCCCTGCGGGTCGGCCGCGCGCAGTCCGAGGCGAGCTGGACCCGCCTCCGGGGTGAGGCTCCCTTCTCCGGTGCTCTGGTGCTCTGGTGCTCTGGTGCCCGGTCTGGTGTTCTCCCCGGGCCCCCGGTCGGTCTCTTCAGTGGCTCCCCGGGCTACTTCTTCGCCGTCACCCGCTTCAGCCGCGAGCGGATGATCTCCCGCTCGTAGACGATCTCCTTCGGCATCGTTCCCTTGAACTGGTCGAAGAACGTGTCCTGGTCGGAGAGCTCCTTCTTCCACTCCTCGTAGTCGATCGTCTGGGCATCCTCGACGTCCTCCATCGGAACGGCGAGGTCCTTCAGCGGCAGGTCGGCCCACTTCGGCACCCAGCCGATCGCGCTCTCGGAGGCGCCGGCGCGCCCGCGGGCGCGGTCGATGATCCACTTCAGGATCCGCATGTTCTCGCCGAACCCCGGCCAGAGGAACGAGCCGTCGGGCCCCCTGCGGAACCAGTTCACCATGAAGATCTTCGGAAGAGCGGCGACCTTTCCTTCCATGTTCAGCCAGTGCTCGAAGTAGTTCCCCATGTCGTAGCCGCAGAAGGGAAGCATCGCCATCGGATCGCGGCGTACGACGCCTTCCTTGCCCACCGCCGCGGCCGTCGTCTCCGAGCCCATCGTGGCGCCGAGGTAGACGCCGTGGGTCCAGTTGAACCCCTGCAGGACGAGCGGGACGGTCGTGGAGCGCCGGCCGCCGAAGATGATGGCGGAGATCGGCACGCCGTTGCGGTCGTTCACGCGCGGAGAGAGAGCCGGGTTGTTCGCGGCCGGAGCGGTGAAGCGGCTGTTCGGATGGGCCGCCTTCTCCGTCGAGCCGCGCTGCCACGGCCGGCCGCGCCAGTCGATCAGCTCCTCGGGCGCGACGCCGTCCTTCCCCTCCCACCAGACGTCGCCGTCGGGCGTCATCGCGACGTTCGTGTAGAGCGTGTCGCGCTTGATCGACTCCATGGCGTTCGGGTTCGTGGCGTAGTTCGTGCCGGGTGCCACGCCGAAGTAGCCCGCCTCGGGGTTGATCGCCCAGAGGCGGCCGTCGGCGCCGGGGCGCATCCAGCAGATGTCGTCGCCGACCGTCCAGACCTTCCAGCCGTCGAAGCCCCGCGGCGGGATGAGCATCGAGAAGTTCGTCTTGCCGCAGGCCGAGGGGAAGGCCGCGGCGACGTAGGTCGTCTCGCCCGACGGCTCCTCGACGCCCATGATGAGCATGTGCTCGGCCATCCACCCTTCGTTGCGACCGAGGTAGGAGCCGATGCGCAGCGCGAGGCACTTCTTGCCGAGGAGGACGTTGCCGCCGTAGCCGGAGCCGATCGACCAGATCGCGTTGTCCTCGGGGAAGTGGCAGATGAAACGGCGCTCCGGGTTCAGGTCGAGCATCGAGTGGAGGCCGCGGTTGAAGTCGTTCGAGTCGCCGAGCATCCGGAGGGCGCGGGTCCCCATGCGGGTCATGATCCGCATGTTCAGAACGACGTAGACGCTGTCGGTCAGCTCGACGCCCACCTTGGCCATCGGCGAGCCGATCGGCCCCATGACGTAGGGGACGACGTACATCGTCCGCCCCTTCATCGAGCCGTCGTAGAGCTGCCCGAGCTTTCTGTACGCCTCGTCGGGCGCCATCCAGTTGTTGTTCGGCCCGGCCTCCTCCTTCGTCTTCGTGCAGATGAAGGTGAGGTGCTCGACGCGGGCAACGTCGGCGGGATCGGAGCGGTGGAGGTAGCAGCCGGGAAGCTTCTCCTGGTTGAGCGGGATGAGGACACCCGTCGAGACGGCGAGGGACGTGAGCCGCTCCTTCTCCTCCTCCGACCCGTCGCACCAGACGACGTGATCGGGCTTGCAGAGGTGCGCGCACTCCTCGACCCAGGCGAGGAGGTGCGGGTTGGCGGAAAGGGCTTTGCCGACGACGGCCTCGGTGGCGGTGCTCATGGCGCTCTCCTCCTCGCGGCGACGACGAACGAATCCGGACGCTCGAAGGTCCCTATCATAATCGGGGGATGACCGAACCGGGCCCGCCGTTCTCCCTCCGGCTCCTCGGCCTCTACCCGAAGAAGGCTGGCTCCGCCGCAGTAGGTGCCGCGGCCCGGACCCGACTTCCCCGGGCCCTCAGGGAGCCGCTTCTCGGCCGATTCGCGGCCTCGTACGGAGTCGACCTCTCCGAGGCGGAGAAGCCGCTCGGCGAGTACGTCTCCTTTCTCGACCTCTTTACCCGGAGGCTGAAGCCGGGCCTGCGCCCGCAGGACCCGGCCGTTCCCGGCGGGCTCAACTCGCCGGTCGACGGGGCGCTCATCGCGTCCGGCCGCGTCGCAGACGGAACGCTCATCCAGGCCAAGGGGCTCCCGTACCGCCTCGACGAGCTCCTCGCCGCCGATCCGCTCGCCTCGCGGTTCGAAGGGGGCGCGTACGCCACTCTCTATCTCTCGCCGAGGGACTACCACCGGATCCACGTGCCGTCCGCCGGACGGGTCCTCGCGGTGGGGCGGGTCGAGGGAGAGCTCTGGCCGGTGAACGAGGCCTCCACGGCGTTCACGCCGGGGCTCTACGTGCGAAACCGGAGGGCGTACTGGATCGCCGAAGGATCCGGCGAGGTCGAGGGGCTCTGGGTGGCGGCCGTGATGGTGGCCGCGACGCACGTGGGGGGCGTCGTGGTCGATCCTCGCTGGCTCGGAGGGCGGCCGCTCGCCGCGAGGGACAGGTTCGAGGTCCCGGGACTCCCGTGTGCGCCGGGAGACGACCTTGGCACCTTCGAGCTCGGCTCCACCGTGGTCCTTCTCGTCGGCGGCGAAAGGGCGAGCCGTTTCGCGTGGGGCCGTCCGCACGGCCCGGTCCGCGTGGGGCAGCGCCTGGGGGCATTCGGCGGGGCCTGAGGCAAGCCACGCCGGACGATGTCAGCGGGAGCGTCCGGCCACCCCGCGACCCGGTGCTATCCTTCCCGGCTCGATCTTTTCTACGGACCTCGGGTCCCCCGACCTCCGGGGGGCGAGAGAGGGAAGCGGGTGTGATTCCCGCGCGGCCCCCGCCACTGTGACCGGGGACGCGAAGGACGTAATCCCACTGGGGGCGAGCGATCCGCGAGAGCGGGTTTCGCCTCCGGGAAGGGGTCCTTGCGCGGACGATCCGGGAGCCAGGAGACCTGCCCAGGGCCCATCGCAACCCGCCGCGCCGTCTCCGGGGCTCGAGAGGACGCGGGAGACGCCTCCGCGCGCGCCTCCCGCCTCCCTTCGATGGGACAGCGGAGCGCAGCAGACCGGAGGTCTCGTGAACCGTCTCGTCCGTTCCCTTCTCTTGCCGATCGTCCTTTCCCTGCCGGCCGCGGCCCAGCTGCCGCAACCGGGCCCATCCCCCGTCGCAACCGAGGTCGTCGTCACCGCCGCCGCCGTCCCCGAGGACGCAGCGACCCTCGGCGTCGCGGCGACCGTCGTCGACCGGGCCGCGATCGAGCGCTCCCGCGCCACGACGGTGGCCGACCTCCTGCGCTCCGTTCCCGGCGTCGACGTGGCGCAGAGCGGCGGGGCGGGCGGCGTCACGTCGCTCTTCCTGCGCGGGACGAACTCGAACTCGGCCCTCGTCCTCGTCGACGGCGTCAAGCTCAACAGCCCCTATTTCGGCGGCGTCGACCTCTCCTCGCTCGGCACCGCGAACGTCGAGCGGATCGAGATCGTCCGCGGGCCCTTCTCGGCGCTCTACGGCTCCGAGGCGCTCGGCGGCGTCGTCCAGGTGATCACGCGACGGGCCGTCGCCGACGGTTTCGCGGGGCAGGCCCACTTCGGCCTCGGGAACGCCTCCGCCCGCGAAGGGGGTGTAAACGCCGCGCTTCGCAGCGGTCCGGTCGGCGTCAGCGCCGGCTTCCGCCGCGGGACGATCGCAGGGGACCTCCCGAACGAGTTCTTCGAGGGGACCGACCTCTCCGCCGCGCTCGACGTCCAGCTCGGGGCAAACGCGAAGGCGGGCGTCACGGTGAGGCGGGAGTCGTCGCGCACCGGAATCCCCTTTTCGGGGGCGACGCCCACGCCTCTGCGCGCGACGACGGCCGACACGACGCTCGTCTCCGTCCCGCTCTCCCTCGCCCTCGGGGCGCGGACGACGCTCGAGGCGGCGGGGACCTTCGCGGACGATTCCCCGACCTACACCGACCCCGACGACCCCTGGGGCTTCACCTTCTCCGAGACGAAGGCGCGCCGCGCCGGCGGCCGCGTCGTCCTCTCGCACGTCGCCGGCGCGAACCGGATCTCCGTGGGCACCGACTACGAGCAGACGAAGGTCGACAACGAGGACTCGTATGGAGTCCAGCTCGACGGCCTGACGACGCGCACCTGGTCCGTCTTCGCGGAGGATCGCCTCTCCCTTGCCGACGACCGGGTCGCGATCACCGCGGGCGTGAGGCGCGACGAGAACAGCGCCTTCGGTGCGTCCACGAATCCCCGGGTCGCGCTCTCGTGGACCGTCGCCCCCGCTCTGAAGGTGCGGGCGGCCGCCGGATCGGCCTTCCGGGCCCCGTCGACCGGCGAGCTCTACTACCCCTTCTCGGGGAACCCCGGCCTGCAGCCCGAGGAATCCGTTTCGTACGAGGCCGGGGCCGAGTGGACGATCTCCCGGGGTTTCGTCTTCGAGGCGTCGCTCTTCCGGAGCGACGTGAAGGACCTCATCCGCTACGACTTCGCGACCTTCGCGAACGTGAACGTCGGCCGGGCACGGATGACGGGAGCCGAGGCCGTCGTGCGCGGGGTGCTCTCCGCCACGACGTGGGCCCGCGCGGCGTACACCTGGCTCGACGCCCAGGACCTCGACACCGGCCTCCCGCTCCTCAGGCGTCCGAGACACCGCGCGTCGGCGTCGCTCGGCGGCGACCTCGGCCGCGGCGCGAGCGCCGAGCTGACGGGCCTCTACGTGGGCGAGAGGGACGACGTCGACGCCACGACGTACGCGCGGGTCACGAGCCCCGCCTACTTCCGCGTCGACCTGGCGGCGACGGGCCCGCGGCTCCTCGAGCACCTGGCCCCGTTCGTCCGTGTCACGAATCTCCTCGGTCGCGACTACGTGGAGGTGGCGGGCTATCCGTCACCTGGCCGCCGCTGGGTCGTCGGCCTCGACGTCTCGTTCTGATCCCGGACCCCTGAAAGGGAAGGAGGCCCGGAGCTTCGCGGCTCCGGGCCTCCTCCAGAACTGCCGGCTCTCCGGGCTATCCGCGGCGCAGCAGCCAGGTCCCGGCTCCGCCGAGGACGAGCGCGAGGGCGAGACCGCCCAGCACCCCGAGGGCCGGAATGCCCTCGAGCAGCCCGTTGCCCTGGACGCGGATGGTCTCCTGGACCGGCGGAGCCGTCCCGAAGGCGGCCGAGACGACGATGTCGTCGAGAGCGGCACCGGCCGAAGCCGGAGCAAAACCGACCTCGAAGCTGCACCCGCCACCAGCCGGAATGGCGAGCCCGTCGCTGCAGGTACCGGGGGCGATGGGGAAGACGGCCGAATTCGGCCCGGCGCGCGTGTACCACGGCGTTCCGAGGACCATGCCCTGCTGCGTCCCGTTGAAGATCGTGAACGTCGCCGCGGGTGCTGCGGATCCCACGAAAACGGTCCCGAAGTCGTGGAAGAGCGGCGAGAGCCAGGCGATGGCGGCCGTCCCGTAGGCGGAGAACGCCAGCTTCAGCTCGCCGGCCTCCGAGGGGTTGCGAATGCCGAGCTCGGCGAAGGGGATCGCGAACGTGTAGAGCTTGTGGCGGTACCCGGCCCGGGCCGTGGGGCCGAAGCGCGAGAGCCCCCAGCGGGTCTGCTCCTCCGACACGCGGAACTCCCGGATCTCCCCGCCCGCGACGACCTGGATGCCGGCCCAGTCCGCGTCTCCGTCGCGGGTGTTGTCAGGCGTGAACTCGACGGCCGCGTACAGGTTCTCCTGGTCGTTCGCGATCCAGCCGAGCGTGAGGCCGGCTGGGTGCCCCGTGGTCGGGACGCAGCGCTCCGAGAAGAGGGCGTCCTTGGGGTCGAGCGCCTCGGGCCAGGCGGGCGCACGCCCTTCGGGCGCGGGCGTGAAGCGGTAGAAGGAGGAGCCGGCCGTCAGCTCCTGAAACTGGTTCTGCGGCGGAAACGCAAACGGTGACCCCTCGACGACGGGGCCCTCCACGCGCGCCGTGAGGCGCAGCGGGTTCTCCAGCCGCGACGCGGCAAAGCTCACCTCGATCGTCCGTCCGAATGCGTCGAGGACGTCGTGGTCCCGCCGGAGACTCAGGGCGAGGGCCTCCGGCTCTGCCGCGCCCTCGAGGCGGGTCGGCGCCGTCGCCCCGAGCGAGACCTCGTCGATGTGCGCGGCGCCGCCGCCGTGCTGGATCAGGCGGACCCGGACCCGGGGGCTGGCGAGCGCGGCTGCCGGAAGCTCCACGAGCGCCTCGCGGAAGTGGCGGCCGAACGACAGGTCGGCGACCGGGCTCCAGAAGCCGTCGACGAGCGCCTGGACCTCGAAGCCTCCCTGCGGGAGGCCCGGCGAAGGAAACGCGGGATTCGTCGGGGACGTCGTGGCCGCGGCGGACGCGCCAGCCGCGACGATCAATACGAAGCCGAAGGCGAGCGAAGAATGGCGCACGGAACCCTCCTCATGGTGGAACTGCCCTGTTGCGAGTTTCGGAGACGATATCGCAGGTCGGCTCCGGCCGAGCCGAAAAGCAGAAAGGGCCGGGAGCCTCGCGGCTCCCGGCCCTCGAAGGACCGGAGGGTGCTTCGACGGCTACGAGAGGCGGCGTCCCACGAGGAACACGCCGCCGAGGGCGACGAGGGCCGCGAGGAGACCCAGGCCGACACCGTCGAGGACGGGAATGGCCGCGCCGGCGACAGCCGTCACCAGGATCGTCAGGGTCTGGACGAACGGTGTCCCGACACCGTTGCTCGCGGTCACGGTCACCGTGTAGGTCCCCTCGGATCCGGGCGCGGCGGTACCGGAGATCGTGGCGGTCCCGTCGCCGTTGTCGATGAAGGTGAGGCCGGCCGGGAGGGTCCCCGCGAGCGTGAGGGTCGGAACGGGGAAGCCGGTCGTCGTGATCGAGAACGTCCCACCGGTTCCCGCCACGAAGAAGGTGGATGCCGGGCTCGTGATCGCCGGGCCGGCGATCACGGTCACCGTCGCGGTGTCGGTCGCGAACAGGCCCTCGGAAGCGGTCTCCGTGGCCCGAACGCCGACCGTGTAGGCACCCGGGAGGAGCGCGACGGCCGAGAAGGTGACCGGGTTCCCGACCGTCTCGTAGGTGCCGTTGTTGTCGAGGTCCCACTCGACGGTCAGGGCGTCCCCGTTGGGGTCGTTCGCGACGGCCGTGAGGGTCGTCGTAAATCCGACCGTCACCGAGTAGGGCCCGCCCGCCTCGACCGTCGGTGCGGCATTGACGGCCAGGTTGAGGCCGACGATCAGCGGGTCGTGGTCGGAGATGCGGAAGGGAAGCGTCGAGTAGAGGGACGCCTGCTGTCCGACGGACTTGAACTCGAGGTTGTAGTCGAGAACCACCGGCTCGTCGGCGTTCATGTGCCACTCGGTCACGCCGGTGACCTGCGCGGCGAGCGAGGGGGACCCGAGCGCGTGGTCCAGGTAGCCCCACTCGGCGTCGAACGAGTAGGAGTACGCGGCGGGCCCCACGAACGACTGGATCAGGTCCGTGTAGCCGGCGTTGACGAATGTCGTGATCGGGTCCTCGTACCGGTAGGCGTTCATGTCGCCGACGAGGAGGAAGTCCGGGTCACCGCTCGCGGTCGGGTCGCCCGCCAGCCACGTGTTGATGAGCGCGGCCGCCTGGGCGCGGGAGACGTTCCAGCACCCCTGGCCGTCGCCCTGGTCGTTGTTGGGGGGGTCGTACTTGGGGTCATTGGGGTCGGTGGGAGGACAGCTCCCCTTCGAGCGCAGGTGGTTCACGACCAGCGTGAACCTCGCCCCCGAGCTGTTCAGCTGGAAGGTCTGCGCCAGGGGCGGCCGGTTGCCGTAGTCGAAGGGCACGACCCCGAGCGTCGCGTGGGCGCCCACGGGGGCGACGACGGCGGGCTTGTAGATGATCGCGGCGCGGATCGAGTCGGTCCCGATCGGGCCAGTGGCGATGAAGTCGTAGGTGTTGGCCCCTGCCACCAGGTTGACCTGGTCGACGAGGTGCTGGATCGTGTTGTTCGTCAGGTCGTTCTCGATCTCGAGCAGCCCGGCGATGTCGGCGTTGATGGCCACGATCGTGTTGACGAGCTTGGCGGTCTGACGTGTGAGCTCCGTGGCGTCGTTGGCGCCTCGGCAGCTCCCGGTGCCCAGGGGGCCGCAGATGTCTGGCCCGGTGTCGAGAGTGGTGAAGAAGTTGTTGACGTTGAACGCGGCCACCTTGAGGTTGCCGCCGACCGCCGCTGGCGCCGCGGGGCGGGGATTGGCGGCCGGCGTGAACGCAACCCCGGCCAGCCCGCCCGTCGGCTCGACCATGTAGAGCCCGTACCGGTCGTAGAGCACGCCGGCGAGGCCGGCCACGGTGTAGCCGGAGCGAAGAGTGTTGGACGCGCTGAGGCCCGGTGCCGGGTAGCCGATCGGGTCGAGGTTCTGACCAGTGCTTGTGTCGTCGAGGACGATCGCGTTGCGCAGGTTGAGTCCTTCCTGCGCGACGGCAGCGGCGCCCGGCGTGGTCACGTGGGTGCCCACCGGCAGGCGGCCGTTGGAGAGGACGATCTGCCCGTAGCGGCCCAGGTCGTAGTTGTCGGTGACGGTCAGCGTCTGCGGGAAGGTGACGAGCATTCCCTCGTACCGCTCGAGGTCGCTCACCGCGTTCACCGGGAAGCTGATCGGCGTGGCGGCGGGAACGGCACCCGTCCCGTCTTTCACGATGCTCGTGACGGAGCCGAGCTCCGTGAGGTCACTCGACAGCCCCGAAGCGGTCGAATGGAACTCGACAACGGTGCCGGTGACCCGGACCTTGTCGCCTACGAGAACCGCCACGAGGTCGCTGTAGACGCAGATGCCTTCGGAAGTGAGGGGGTCTGCGTCGACGTCGCCAGATTCTTCCTGGACGAAGAAGCCGCCGAGGGCGGGTGCTGCCCCTTGGAACACCCCGGTGACGATCCCCTCGATCGTCACCACCTGCCCGACCAACGGGCTCAGGAGGCCGGAGCCCTGGATCTCGTGGATGAGGCTGATCGTCGCGGGGGGCGTGGCCGTCGTGAACGTCCAGGCGTAATCCGATGCCATCGGATCGGCGGTGCCGTCGAGGTCGATGACGGCCGCGGCAACCACGCCGACGGCGCAGCTGGTGCCCGCGGGCAGGTCGCCCGCCGGGTTGATCGTGATGGTCGTCGTCCCGCTCCCCGAAACGACGAATCCTCCCGCGAAGGGGGTCCCGGAGGGGCACGCGAGGGTGAACGAGGCCGCGCTCACGGTCACCGCCTCGGTGAACGTGACCGTGATGTTGGAGGCGACCGCGACGTCCGTCGCGCCGGCTGTCGGGTTCGTGGAGACGATGGAGGGCGCGGTGTCGACGGCGGAACAGGAGACGCTGTGGCTCCTGAGGCCGCTGAACGTGTCCTGGTCGAATCCGTCCCACTCCACCGCTGGGTCGAACGCGTTGCCGATCGTCGTATCGCCCGCACACACGCTGCTCTTACGGCGCAGGGTGTGGTTCACCGTCGCGAGAATCCCGGTGCCCCACGACGCGCCCGGATCGGTCCCGACCTGGCCGAACGAGTCGAGCACCGTACCTCCGGAGCCGCCCTTTCTCAGGACCAGGGCGTCGTCGCCATTGAACCAGCCGCTTCCGGTGACCTGGTCCGCGAGGTCGCGCAGGGTCTGGCTGGCATCCGTCGGCGCGATGACGTATGTCGCCCCGGCCGCGACGGTCCCCGTCAGTGCGACGAACGAGCTGACAGTGGCTGAACCATTGCTGTAGGTTTCGAGACGGTAGGACCCTGTGCCGAGGTCGATCGCAGCCGCCGTGCCATTGAAGAACTCGATCGCCTTGTTGCTCGCCGACCCTTCGATGTACTCCGAAATGATGAGGTCGGTCGGTTGCGCGGCGATCGGGCTCGCTGCCGCGAGCGCGAAGACCGCGAGGACGACGAACGACGAGAGGGCGACTCTCCGGGCCGGTGTGTTCATCTGGATCTCCCTTGAGGAGTGAAGTGCGCGCCGGGTGGGGTGTGATGTGCGCGACAAGAGGTCAGGGATCTTATCCACCCACGGGCCGGATGTCCGTTAATCTTTCGCGTAGCGAGAAGGAGGTCCTGCCATGAAATGGACCCGCGGCGGACGGAGCGCAAATCTGGAAGATCAGCGGGGCGGCGGAGGCTCCTACGGGGGCGGGCGCGGCCCGGGGATGAAGCTCGGCATAGGCGGCTTCCTCCTGCTCGCGGTGTTGAGCCTCGTTTTCAAGAAGGATTTCTTCTCCCTCGTCGGGGGCGGAGGGGCGCTCGCGCCGAGCGCCGACGTCTCCGCCGGGTCGGGGGTCCCGGGCGGCGGCGCGGTCGCCGACCCGCAGGAAGAGGAGCTCGTCGAGTTCGTATCCTTCGTCCTCGACGACGCGCAGGCGACGTGGACGAAGCTGCTCCCCGCCGCCGGGGCGACGTATTCCGACGCGAAGCTCGTCCTGTTCCGCGACGGCGTCGACTCGGCCTGCGGCTCCGCGGGGTCGTCGACGGGTCCCTTCTACTGCCCCGGCGACCAGAAGGTCTACATCGATCTGGGTTTCTACGCGGAGCTGAAGGACCGGTTCGGCGCTCCGGGCGACTTCGCGCAGGCGTACGTCATCACCCACGAGATCGGCCACCACGTCCAGCACCTCCTCGGCATCGACGACGCGGTCCGGCAGCGCCAGGCGGCCGATCCGCGGAACGAGAACGCCTACTCGGTGGCCCTCGAGCTCCAGGCCGACTGCTTCGCGGGCATCTGGGGACACGAGACGGCGCAGCGCGGGATCCTCGAGCGGGGAGACGTGGAGGAGGGGCTGGGCGCCGCGGCGGCGATCGGCGACGACCGGATGCAGAAAGCCGCGGGACGGCGGGTCTCGCCCGACGCCTTCACGCACGGTTCCTCGGAGCAGCGCGTGGCGTGGTTCCGCAAGGGGCTCGAGACGGGCGACTTCAAGGCCTGCGACACCTTCCGCGCGATGCGGTAGGCCGCTCGGCGCACCGCCGCGCCGCCCGGTTCAGTGCCCCTCGGGAGGCAGGGGCGGAAGCGGCGGCCGCGCCTGAGGCAGGGGTGGCCCGCTCGTCGCCGTCGTGACGACCGTCGACCGGCGCTCCTTCCAGAGGGCGAAGATCATCGTCAGGATCGCCAGGATGATCTCGTCGACGAACGGGATGAAGTCGGGGATGAAGAGGTCGAGGACGAACACGGTCGCCAGGAGGGCGAAGAGGCCCGGGAAGCGGAGGTTCATGCCGCCCAGCACCTTCTGGATGATTCCCCGCTTCCGGAGCGTCTCGGGGTCGCGCGGTGTCGTGTCCATGCCGCCGATCATAGGGAAAACCGGCGGTCTTGACCCGGGAGACCCGGGGATGGTAGTTTCCCCGGTCCGCGGAGGCGCCTGCGCCTCCCTGGTCTTTCAAAACGTGGGGCTGTAGCTCAGTTGGGAGAGCGCTTGAATGGCATTCAAGAGGTCGACAGTTCGATCCTGTTCAGCTCCACCATTTCTTTCCGTGAGGGTTTTTCGCCGGGCAGAGTCCCGGCGTTTCTGTTTTGCGGGCCGCCCCGACCTCAGTTCCACTTCTTCAGCCGCGGCCAGAGCTCGCCCAGCGGCGTCCTGAGGCCGCGGCAGACCCAGATCGGCCCGTTCTCCTCGGCCATCCCCCAGGGGTGCTGGTGGCGGCCCGCTTCTTCGACGGACGTGCAGAGGCGTTCGAGGCTCTCCCGGTCGTCCTGGAGGACGACGAGGACGTCGCCGGTGAAGGCGGGCGGGCCCCAGAAGAAGTGATTCTGGTGGGCCGAGATGGCGCGTGGCAGGCCGTGCGCCGGACCGAAGAGGTTGATCGCGCCCGCCTCGCCGTAGTTGTTCGCGAAGATCGCGGCGCGGTCGCGTTCCTCCGGCGTCAGGCCGTTCCAGACTTTCGCCACGTCGGCCACCAGCTCGGGCCAGCCGAACTGGTCTCCGAAGTGCTGCGGCAGAGGGCCGCGGTGGGCCACCTCCGATTTCGGCGGCTCGAATCCGATCCGCCTCGTGTAGGCGACGAACCCGGGAGGGTCGAGGATCGGCAGGACGAGCGGCGCGACGGGGACGGTGAGGAGGACCGCCCAGGCGGTGACCGCCGCCCGGGGCCACGCCCTTCCAGCGAAGCGCCGGCGGCGCTCGAACAGCTCGTCGAGGCCGACCGCCCCCGCCGCGAGGAGCATCGGGTAGATCGGCGTCAGGTAATAGGCCTTCGCCTTCATCGCGAACATCAGGACGAAGAAGACGGCGAACGCGCTCGCGAGCGCGCGGTACCGGCCGTTGCGGGCGAGGAAGAGCCACGCGAGCCCGCCGAGCCAGAGGGGGAGGAGGTGCGGTCCCTGCTGGAGGACCTGCTGCAGGAGGAACTCCCCGGGGCCGAGGACGACGTTCTTACCGGTGCGCGCGACGTTGCGGAGGTCCTCGAGCGTCGGGAAGCCGTGCGCTGACTGCCAGAGGAGATTCGGGAGAAAGACGAGAAGAGCGACCCCCGCTCCGGCCCAGGGCCACGGCCCCGCGAAGGCGCGGCGCATCGGCGAGAGGAGGAGGCCGGCCAGGAGCGCCAGGCCGAAGAACGCCGTGGAGTGCTTGTTGAGGAGGCCGAGCCCCGCGACGAGACCGAAGAGGAGCCAGAGGCGCGGGGAGGCGCCGTCGGCGAGCCGGACGAGGACGAACGCGCATCCCGTCCAGAAGAGCGGCTCGAAGACGTTCATCGAGAAGAGGCCGGCGATACCGAGGAAGGCCGGCGTGGCGAGCGCCGCGGCCGCCGCGAGCCCCTGTGCCGCGCGGCTGCCGCCGAGGCGCCAGGCCAGCAGGCCGGTCAGGAGAACGACCGCCGCCCCGGCGAGCCCCGCGATCCCGCGCAGGACCGGGAGCGACCCGCCGAGGAGGAGCGCGACCTTCGCGTAGAGCCCGATGGCCGGCGCCGCGTCGACGTAGCCCCAGGCCAGGTTGCGCCCGCAGTCGAGGAAGTAGAGCTCGTCGCGGAAGGTGCCGTACCGGTTCGCGAGGGCGAGGTGGACGGCGAGCTTCGCGCCGGCGACCGCGAGGAGGAGCCCCCACGCCGGGGCCGTGCCGGGCCGGCTCTCCGGCGTCGTCATTCCCGGTACGCCGCGGCCATCTCCGCCGTCTCGGCCCGGAGGGCCTCGACGAGCGAGGAGGGAGACATCGCGATCGCCTCCCGTCCGAACGAGAGGACGAAGCGCCGCGCCTCGAAGAGCGAGCCCGCCGGCAGGTCGAGCTCGAGCTCGCCGCCCGGGAGCGGCGTCAGCTTCTGCTTCGGGTGCCAGCGGACCTCCGCCACCCAGGCCGCCATCGCCTTCGTGAAGCGGACGCGGAACCGGAACGGCTCGCTCCCGGAGAAGATCCCGATCGTCTCGCCGAAGTGGCGCTTCAGGTCGAAGTCGCGGGGAATGGTGAAGGGCTCCGTTCCGACCTCGGCGTCGCGAATGCGGGCGACGTAGAACGTCTTGACGGTCCGCGGGTCGTCGTCGCGATCCTGGGCCGCGACGAGCCAGTCGCCCGCGGCCAGGACGAGGCCGTAGGGAGCGAGCTGCCGCGTGCTCGTCTCGCCCCCGGGCTTCTGGTAGCGGACCTTCAGGATCGTCCGTTCACGGATCGCGGTCGCGACCGCCGTCCAGACGGCCGGGTCGACGAGGCGGATCGGTTGCGGGTGGATGTAGAGCCGCTCGACGAACGCGCCGGGGCTGACGCGGATCTCCGCCGGCATCATGTCGGAGAGGCGCTGGAACGCCTCGCGAAGCCCTTCGGCGACCGGCGTCCCTTCGTACTGCTGGAGCACCTTGCTCGCGACGCCGATGGCGAAGAGGCCCGGCCCCTCCACCGGGATCCACGGCAGGTGCCAGGACGGGTCGGAGTAGCGGAACGACCCGCGCTTGCGATCGAAGACGATCGGGGCGTCCATCTCGTCGCGCATGAAGCCGACGAAACGCTGCACCGTCTTCGTCGACGTCTTCCACCGGGCGGCGAGATTCGTCGCGTTGACGAGGCGCCTGCGACGCAGGAGGTCGTCGAACTCGAGGATGCGACGGAAGAGGGGCCGGTCCTTGACCGCCACGGCGCCGATGCCTCTCAGGCCCCCCGGCCGGAGTAGTTCGCCTCGATCCAGCGCCGGTACTCGCCGCTCGCCACGTCCTCGACCCACGGGAGGTTGTCGAGGTACCACCGCACGGTCTTCCGGATGCCGGTCTCGAACGTCTCGGCGGGCTTCCAGCCCAGCTCGGAGAGGATCTTCCCCGCGTCGATGGCGTACCGGCGGTCGTGCCCCGGGCGGTCCTTCACGTAGGTGATCAGGCGCGTGCGGGGGCCGGCCTCGTCGGGGCGCATCTCGTCCAGCAGGCTGCAGAGCGTGTGGACGATCGTCAGGTTCGGCATCTCGTTCCAGCCGCCGACGTTGTAGGTCTCGCCCGGGCGCCCTCTCTCCAGCACGGCGCGGATGGCCGAGCAGTGGTCGGCGACGTACAGCCAGTCGCGGACGTTCATGCCGTCCCCGTAGACCGGCAAAGGTTTGCCACGGACCGCGTTCAGGATCATCAGGGGGATGAGCTTCTCGGGGAACTGATAGGGACCGTAGTTGTTCGAGCAGTTCGTCGTCAGCGTCGGCAGGCCGTAGGTGTGGTGGTAGGCCCGCACGAGGTGGTCGGACGCGGCCTTGCTCGCCGAGTAGGGGCTGTTCGGCGAGAACGCCGTCGCCTCGGTGAAGGGAGGGTCCGACGGCCCGAGCGAGCCGTAGACCTCGTCGGTGGAGACGTGGAGGAACCGGAAGGCGGACTTCTCCGGCTCGGGGAGGGCGTTCCACCAGCCGCGCACGGTGTCGATCAGGTGGAAGGTGCCGACGACGTTCGTCTGGATGAAGTCCTCGGGTCCGTGGATCGAGCGGTCCACGTGGGACTCCGCCGCGAAGTTCACGATCGCGCGGGGCCTGTGCCGTGCGAGCAGCTCGCCGACGAGGGCCCGGTCGCCGATGTCTCCGTGGACGAAGACGTGGCGGTCGTCCGCCTCCAGAGGGGCGAGGCTTCGCGGGTTGCCCGCGTAGGTCAGCTTGTCGAGGTTCACGACCGGCTCGCCGGAGAGGGCGACCCAGTCGAGCACGAAGTTCACGCCGATGAAGCCGGCCCCGCCCGTCACGAGAATCAAGAGGTCCTCCTGGCTGCGGCCTTCAGTCCGCGTCGCCGAATCCGTTCGGGTTCTGCTGCTGCCACCGCCAGCTGTCCGCGCACATCTCGTCCAGGCCGCGAGCCGCCTTCCAGCCCAGCTCCCGCTCGGCCTTCGACGGGTCCGCCCAGCACTGCGCGATGTCGCCCGGCCGCCGGGGCACGATCCGGAAGGGGATCGCGCGACCCGAGGCCTTCTCGAACGCCTGCACGAGCTCCTTCACGCTGGTGCCGCGGCCCGTGCCGAGGTTCCAGACCCGGACCCCGGGCCCTTCCTCGAGCTTCTCGACGGCCTTCAGGTGGCCCGCCGCGAGGTCCACGACGTGGATGTAGTCCCGCACCCCGGTGCCGTCGGGAGTCGGGTAGTCGTCGCCGAAGACGTTCAGGGCGTCGCGCCGGCCGACGGCCACCTGCGAGACGTAGGGCATGAGGTTGTTCGGGACGCCGCGGGGGTCCTCGCCGAGCCGCCCGCTCTCGTGAGCGCCTACCGGGTTGAAGTAGCGCAGCAGCGCGATCCGCCAGCCGGGCTCCGCCGTGGACAGGTCCGAGAGCACCTGCTCGACCACGAGCTTGCTGCGCCCGTAGGGATTCGTCGGAACGCCGGTGGGGAAGTCCTCCCGGATGGGGACACTCGCGGGGTCGCCGTAAACGGTCGCGGAGGAGCTGAAGACCATCGTCGTCACGCCGGCGCGGGCCATCGCCTCGAGGAGGCTCACGGTCCCGCAGACGTTGTTGTCCCAGTACAGGAGGGGCCTTGCGACCGACTCCCCCACCGCCTTCAGACCGGCGAAGTGAATGACCGCGTCGACGTGGTGCGCGCGGAAGAGCGCGTCGAGCGCGGAGCGGTCTCTCACGTCGCCCTCGACGAAGGGGAAGGTGCGCCCCGTCAGCTCCGTCACCCGGCGGAGGGACTCCCGCCGGGCGTTGCAGAGGTTGTCCAGGACGACGACCTCGTGGCCGGCCCGCAGGAGCTCGACGCAGGTGTGGGAACCGATGTACCCGGCGCCGCCGGTGACGAGAATCCTGCTCATGGCGCAGCCTGAAGACGCCGTCCCTTACTTCGCGGCGGCGAGCGCCTTGTCGTAGTCCGGGTGGTGGGTCATCTCGGGGACGATCTCGGCGTACCTGACGAGGCCGTCCTTGCCGACGACGAAGATCGCGCGGGCGAGGAGGCGGAGCTCCTTGACGAGGACGCCGTACGCGTTCCCGAACGAAGCGTCGCGGTGGTCGCTCAGCGTGAGCGCCTTCTCGATGCCGGCGACCGAGCAGAAGCGCTTGTTCGCGAACGGCAGGTCCATCGAGACGTTCAGGACGACGACGTCGTCGGCGAGCTTCGTCGCCGTGTCGTTGAACCGGCGCAGCTGCGCGTCGCAGACCGGAGTGTCGAGGGACGGGGTGACGCTGAGGACGACCGTCTTGCCCGCGAAGTCTTTCAGGCTCTTCGCGCCGAGGCCGTTGTCCAGGACGGTGAAGTCGGGGGCCTTGTCGCCGACCTTGATCTCGGGTCCGACGAGGGTGAGGGGGTTCCCGAGGAACGTGATGATGCCGGTTCTCTCCATGTGCGTTTCTCCTTCTTCGCGGGGTTCTCAGCTCGCGGCGAGCTTCGTGACTTCTTCCTTGAGGAGCATCGAGCCCCCCTTCAGCAGGTCGTCCCGGGTGATCTCGCCCTTCCCGAGGCGGGCGAGGAGGGCGCGCTGCGCCCGGTATTCCCTGTTGTCGATGCCCGCCTTGCTCTGGAGCAGGCGCCACGCCTTCCGGCGCTCCACGCAGAGCAGGACCATCTGGCGCGAGAGCGAATAGTAGCCCGGCCGCCCTTCGTGGTCCTCGGCCTTGATGACGACCCCGAAGTCGGGGACGAAGGCGGGGCTCTTCGGGTCGAGGACGCGACGCTTGACGACGTCGTCCTGCGAGAGGAGGACGAGGACGTCGTCGAGGGCGACCATCGTCGACGCCGTCTCGGGGGCGACCTTCTTCAGGTGCTGGCGGAAGCGGGCCTCGGTGACGGCGTAGTGGGCGACGGTGTACTTCACCTTCTCGCCCGTCGACGTGAGCGTCGTCTCCCACCAGTCGCGGTCGTGGTTCGGATTCCCCTTCAGCTCGAGCGCCTCGCGGTACGTCTCGCCCTTGCCGGGGTTGTAGGTGAACTCGGGGAGCATCCGGCTGTCGCGGGAGCGCTGGGACTGCAGGGTGGAGACGTCGTCGCCGACGCCGTGCTCCGGCTGGCACGGCGTGAAGCTCTGCACGAACGCGGTCCCGCGGTACTCGAGGGCGTCGAGGATCGCCTTGTAGAGCTTCGGGGCGTTCGCCATCGAGACCTGCGCGACGAAAGGCGAGCCGTGGCCCGCGCAGAAGATCTCGGCGAGCCCCTTCTTCTCGGTCAGCTTTCCCTGGGTGGCTGCGCCGATCTGGTTCATGTCGAAGCCGCCCGTGATGACCGACGAGTCGGAGTTCTGCCCGCCGGTGTTCGAGTAGACCTGCGTGTCGAGCATCAGCATCTTCACGTTCGGGCGGTTCTGGAGGACGACCTTCGAGACGTTCTGGAAGCCGATGTCGCCCATCCCGCCGTCGCCGCCGATGGCCCAGGCCTTCGGCAGCTCGGCGACCTCGAGGTCGGTCATGAGGGCGTCGGAGAAGTGTGCGAGGTCGAAGACCTCGGCGGCCGTCAGCGGGCCGTCGTCGCGGAGAAGGGCATTGGCGAGCCGCTCGGGAATGACGGAGCGGCGGGCGTGGTCCTGGATGAACGCCTCGCCGAAGAGCCAGGCGACGGTGGCGCCGTCCTGGAACAGGGAGTTCATCCACGGGTAGGGGTGCGGGTTGTTCGGGGGGGTCGAGCCGAAGACGGTGTTGCAGCCGGTATGGGCGCCCATCGCCATGACCGACATCCCGTTCGCGAGCCGGCCGTCGATCGCCTGCAGCTCGCGGTGGTTCCACGCCTCCTGCGCGAGGACGGCGCGGAGGGCGTCGACGACCTCCGCGTCGGAAATCGGCCCGCGCCCGGCGAGGCGGGCGTCCGTGTCCTCGTCGGTCTCGCCGCCGAGCCCCATCAGGAGGTGCGCGACCGCCCTCGTGAACCGGGCGTAGTCGGCCGGGCTCTTCTCCTTCAGGGCCGCGAGTCGCGCGGCGCCGGACTCGGCGACGGCCTTCGCCTTGGCCGCGAGCCGGTCGGCCTTGGCGTGGTAGAGCGGGCGCATGTAGGCCTCGGTGACCGAGGCGACGGCGCGCAGGACGGTCTTCTCGCCGCAGCCGGCGCAGGCGCCGTCTCCCGAGACGAGGGCGTCGTACGTCGAGCGGACCATGAGGTGGTTGCGCAGCGCCGCCTCGCGGGACGTCTGCGGATGCCCGGCGTCGTAGAGGCCGAGGTACTTCTGCGGCGTGTCGCCGAGAAGGTTGAGGAAGCTCGTCGCCGTCGCGTGCCTGGCGTTCAGCTCCTCGGTCTCGTCGACCATCTTCAGCGCTTCGTGGTCGCCACATTCGGTGACGCACTCGCCGCACCCCTTGCAGAGATCGGAGACGAAGATGGAGAAGATCCCTCCGCCTCCAGGGGTCTTCTTCTCGGGGTTCGCGAAGATGGCGTTGACCTTGTTGTAGGCGAGCGGGAGCGTGTCGAGGATGGCGTACAGCTGCGCCTTGCCCTGGTCCGAGACGACGCCGATCGGCTCGACGGCGGCGCGGACGAGGTCCCTCACGGGCGTACCGGCCTTCGACTTCTGGGCCTCGACCATCCCGGCGCGGACAGACCTCTCGACGTCCGGCACGCTCGCGAGGAGCCGGGCCCGGTCCATCGGGTCCTGCACGTACGCGCGCACCGCCGTCGTCAGGATCGTCGTCAGGTCCTGCGCCGTGTTCGGGAGCGCCGTGTCGGGGCACGACGAGATGCACTCCATGCACTGCGTGCAGTTCTCGGCGATGAAGACCGGGGTCATCCGGCGCGCGACGTACTTCGTGGCCGTCTCGCCGGTCGCCGCCGCGCCGACGCCCGCTGCCGCGAGAACCGACGCCGGCTGGTGGTAGCCGAGGCCCGCCCGGAACTCCTTCTCGAACGTCTCTCGCCGGAAGACGGGAGCCCTCTCGGCCTGCACCGCCGGCTTCGGGACCGCCCGGCACGTCGCCCCGCACTCGGCAAGCGGGAAGAGCGACTCGCCCCGCATGCTCGAGCGGTCGGGCGCGTCGACCGCGCCGTAGACGATCTCCCTCACCCGCGAGAAGCCCTGGAGCATGACCTCCATGTTCGAGGCGACGACGGCGTCGCCGAAGCGGCCGAACTTCTTGCGGTACTGCTTCTCGACCTGCTCGTTGAAGTGGTCGCGGGCGATCCCGAACTCCTCGAGGAAGGGCGAGACCGCGAAGAACGCGCCGAGGAAGGCGTTCCCCTGCATCCGGAGCTGCAGGTCCGGCCGCTCGGTGGCGGCGCGGGCGATGTCGAAGCCGGGGAGGGTGTAGAGGCGGATCTTCTTGTCGAGGATCTCCTGCCGGTACTTCCTCGGGATCCGCGTCCAGGCCGTCTCGGGGCTCTCGTCCGACTCCCAGACGAAGGCGCCTCCCTCGTCCATCCCGTCGAGCGGGTTCGTGTGCGTGAACGCCTTCGGGTCGCAGCAGAGGACGACGGTCACGTGCCTGAGGTCGCAGTTGACCCGGATCCGCTCGGGAGCGACGACGAGGAAGTACTCGGTGGGCGCCCCCTTCTTCTCCGACCCGTACTTCGGGTTCGCCGAGACGTGGACGACTTCCTTCCGCCGGCCCAGCTCGTCCACGGCCCCGTCCCGCTCCGCCACGTGGTCGCCCAGCTCGCCGATGATCTCGCCCAGGTTCTTGCCGGTCGTGATCATTCCCCAGCCGCCGATGGAGTGGAGGCGGACGGCGATGGCGCCGTGGGGGAGGAGCGACGGCCGCTCCGCGGCCTTCACCTCGTACGGGTGGTCGATTCCGACGACGAAGAGAGTCTCCCCGTCGGCCTCGGTCCGGCCGTCCTTGCGGGCGAGCGATCCGGTGGCGAAGCCGTAAGCGCCGAGGATTCCCTCGGGCCGGAAGTCGCGCGAGCCGAGGCCGTAGATGCCCGAGAAGAAGCGCGGCACGGCAGCCGGCGGGATCGTCCCGGCCTGGACCGCCTTCGTGAACGCGGTCCGGATGTCCCTCGCGAGGGGGTTGTCGCCGGCGAGCGGCTGGTCGGTCCGCTCCATGACGATCACGTTCCTCTTCCCGGCGAGGGCGGCCACGTAGGCGGCCTCCGGGGTCGGGCGGAGGACGTTCACGTGGATCGACCCGGCCTTCTCACCCTTCGCGCGGAGATGGTCGACGGCGGCCTCGATGTTCTCGGCCGCCGATCCGAGCGAGACGAAGACGGTCTCGGCGTCGCCTGCGCGGTACTGCGAGAGGAGGCCGTAGTGGCGCCCCGTCAGCTCTCCGAACTCGGCAAAGGCCGCCTCGAGCATCGGGAGGATCGGCTCGCAGAACTCGGAGCGGTGCGCGACCACCCCGTTCATGTAGTGCTCCTGGTTCTGCACGGGGCCGAGGAGGAGCGGATTCTGAAGGTCGATCATCGCCGGCACGCGGCGGCGTTTCGGCCCGAAGAGGGTCCGTTGCGCGTCGGTGGGGCAGTCGATGAGGTCGTGGGGCGCGCCGAGGAACTCCCTCATCAGCTCGGCCTCGTGGCGGAAGAACGTCCGCTCGAGGTGCGAGGTGAGGAAGCCGTCCTGGATGTTGATGCCGGGCGTGAGGCTCAGCTCCGCGACCTTGCGGATGATCAGCGCCTGGTCGGCCGCCTGCTGCGAGTCCTTGCCGAACAGCATGATCCAGCCGGTGTCCATGACGGCGTAGATGTCGTCGTGCCCGCAGTGGACGTTCAGCGCGTGCTTCGTCAGCGCGCGGGCCGAGACCTCGAGGACCATCGTCGAGAACTTGCCGGGCGCGTGGTAGTACTGCTCGGAGCCGTAGACGATCCCCTGCCCCGAGGTGAAGTTCACGGTGCGCTTTCCGCAGACGGAGAAGGCGATCGCGCCCCCCTGCGCCGAGTGCTCGCCTTCGGTCTCCACGGCGAGCTTGCTGGCGCCGAAGACGTTCAGCTTTCCCTCGGCGAACGAGAGCTGGTAGTTCTCGCCCATCTCGGTCGACGGCGTGATCGGGTAGAAGACCCCGCCGTCCGTGATGCGCGCTTCCGTGTGGTAGGCGACGAGCTGGTTCCCGTTCGTCGTGATCCGGATGCCGGGGTAGCGAGGTGTTCCGTTCATTTCGACGCCTCCAGTGCCCTTCTTGCGGCCTTGCCGAGGGCGGGTTCCTTCGTCTTCCTCGTGACGTCGAGGTAGAGAGTGGCGACGGCGCGTGGACCGGCAGCGAGAGCTTCCAGGTACTTCGCGGCTCCTGCACGCCGGAGGAGCGTCTCGGTGATCTTCACGCCGACGACGGAAGAGTGCCGGCTCCAGAAATCACCACGGAGGGTCGCGGCGGCGAGAGCGGCCCGCCGGTCCTCCTCCTTCGCCTTGGGGTCGAGGAGCGTTTCCGCTGCCGCGTTCCAGCGGTCGAAGCTTCTCTGGATCGGCTCCTGGAACATCGTCCCGACCGGGAAGAACTCGTCGGGAATGAGGAACAACGTCGCGGGGCCGTCGCCGACGGTGCGGGACAGGAGGGTGTCGAAGTCGGAGCCCTTCTCCTCCGGCCAGGCCGGGGGAACGCGGAACGGCGAGAAGAGGCGCGTCCACGACTCGGCGGTCGCGGAGCGCAGGAGCGAGAAGACGGCTTCGCGGGGGACGATCTCGGCGACCCCCTCGGGCGCGAGCCGGGGCAGGTCGGCGAAGAGCCACGTCGTCTCGCCGTCGCTCTCCGCGATGATGTCGTCGAAACCGGCGAGGCTGAAGAGGGGGACGACCCGGAGGCGGGCCGTGACGGGCGTCGACGAGGGGAGGAGGGCGGCGATGCGGCGCGCCTCGACCATGGCCGCGGGCGTGCCGTCGGTCTCGAGGGCGTCGAGGATCTTCGAGAAGGTCGCCGCGCGGCTGGAATAGCCGCTCAGGAGCGGGTCGGGGGTTCCGGCCGCGACGGAGACGAGCCGGCCCAGCACGTCGTCGGGGTTGCGGCCGCCGCGGGAGAGGGCCTGCTGGAACGCACGGGAGGTCCGGAGCCGCTTGAGCGCCTCCGGGGCCTCGGGACGCCCGGCGAGAAGCGTGAGGATGTCCCGGGCCGGGCCGACGTCGACGGACATCGTCACGTCGTGAACGGGAGGGCGCGCGACGTCGATGGGCGGGCCGGACTGCGGAAGACCGGCAGGGGCGGCCGCCAGGAGCAGGAAGAGCGCAGCGTCAAGCAAGTATCGCCTCGCACGCCGACGCGACGTCGGCGAAGTTCGTCAGGACGGTGTCGGCGCCGGCGGCGCGAAGCTCCTCGGGGGTCGTCCGGCCCGTCGCCACCGCCACGACCCGGGCGCCGATCGCCCGGCCGCACTCGACGTCGGCGCGCGCGTCGCCGACGACGACGGTCTCGGCCGGTGAGAACGTCCGTCCCGTCCGCTCGAGCGCGCGGGCGAGGGCGATCGGCCCGAGGTCGACGCGCCGCGGCGCTTCGTCACCGAAGACACCGAAGTGGAAGCTGTCCCAGAGGCCGGCCGCCGTCAGCTTGATGCGGGCGCCGCGTTGGACGTTTCCCGTCAGGAGGGCCGGGACGACCGACGGGGAGGCCGAAACGCGGGCGACGAGGTCGGCGACCCCCGGTTTGAGAGCCGGGGGCTCGGCGGAAAGCGCCGCCTCGAGGAGGTCGAGGTAGAGGGAGAGGGCGGCGGGGCGGCGCCGGGCGATGACGTCGTCGGGGATGCCGGCCTTCTGCATCAGCTCGAGGACGATGATCGGGTCGAGCTTCCCCTCGAAACGGTAGGAGGCCACGTCGCCGTCCGTTCCGAAGGTCCTGCGCAGCGCTTCCGAGAAGGAATCGAGCCCCCTCTGTCCCGACGAAAGAAGCGTTCCGTCGATGTCGAAGAGGACGAGGCGAGGGCTGCTCACCCGGCCTCCCGTGCCCGGTCGAGGCGGCGTGCCACGTCCGCGGCGAACGGCACGAAGACGGAGCGCCAGTAGGCCCAGTCGTGGCCCCCGGGCTCGAGCACGAGCTCGCTCCGGCCGCCGAGCGCGACGACGAGCTTGTGGAAGTACGCACCGACGTCGGAGAGGAGGTACTTGTCTTCGGTCCCGCACCGCAGGAGGAGCTCGGGTGCGCGGCCGGCGAGACCGGGATCGTCGAGGAGGATCGCGGCGAGGTCGTGGCGCTGCCAGGGGCCGGTTGCGGCGCTTTCGCCGAAGACGCGCCGGAACGCCGGGCGGACGAGGAACGGCAGGGTCTCGTGGGAGCGGCGGGAGAGCTGCTGGACGGCCGCGGAGAGTCCGGCGGCTACGGTGAAGAGCTCCGGCGAGCGGAGCCCCCAGCGGATGGCGCCGTACCCGCCCATCGAGATCCCGGCAACGGCGCGGGCGGACCGGCGCGGGAGCGTCCGGAAGGCGTCGTCGACGAACGGGACGAGCGTGGACCCGAGGAACGCGCCGTACTTCACCTTCCCGTCGTCGGAATCGGTGAACCAGGTGCCCACGCCGCGCGGCGACACGACGAGCATCTCGGGCAGGCGGCCGGCCGCCATCTCGGCGTCCAGCAGTGCGGCGATTCCACGCCTGGAGAGCGTCTCCTCGTTGCCGAACCCGTCGTGAAGGAAATAGAGGACCGGATAGCGACGCCCCGGCGCTTCCGTGTAGGAGGGCGGGAGCTGGACGACGACCCGGGCCGGCTCCGGGAGGTAGGGCGAAGCGACCAGCCTCGTTTCGAGGCGCGGCTCTGCCTGGGCCCCGGCGGAGGCGACGAGGAGCACGGCGGCGAGGAGCGGTGTGGGTCTCAGGAGTGCCTCCCGCAGGGATTGTAGGTGTCCGCCGGAAGCGATCCGGCGTGCTAGCCTCCGCCGGATTCGCGTTCGTCCTCCGCGGAAGACCGTTCGGCGACGAGATGAGCGCCACCGCGGAGGATCCCGGCGCGGGAGGCCTGAAGCGGATGAGCGTGCCAGCGGAACAGAAGGTGCTTGCCGGGAAGACCGTCGTCGTGACCGGAGCCGGTCGGGGAATCGGCCGCGCCATCGCGCTCGCCGCGGCCCGGGCCGGCGCGACCGTCGTCCTCGCCTCCCGGACCGCGGAGCAGCTCGAGGACGTGGTCCGGGAGGTCGCCTCCCTCGGCGGGACCGCCCTCGCCGTGACCGCCGACGTGAGGAGCAGGGACGACGTGGAGCGCCTCGTCGCGCGCGCCGTGGAGGAGACGGGGCGCCTCGACGCCGTCGTCAACAACGCGGGCGTCTTCGTCTGGAAGCCTCTCGAGAAGCTCTCCGAGGAGGAGTGGGACCGGGTTCTCGAGACGAACCTCAAGGCGACGTACCTCCTCGTCCACTCCGCGCTCCCCGAGCTGAAGAAGAGCCGGGGCCGCATCCTGAACGTCTCGTCGGTCCATGGCACCGCGGGCGACGCGAACGTCGTGGCGCACTGCGCCGCCAAGTTCGGCCTCGTCGGGTTGACGAAGGCCCTCGCGCTCGAGCTGCGGCCGCACGGAATCGCGGTCAACGCCATCTGCCCCGGGTCGACCGACAACCGGACCCGCAACCTCGAGGGGGTCCCGCACGAGAAGCCGCTCGAGGAGAAGCTCGACGCCTTCGACGTCGCGGCCGCCGCTCTCTTCCTCCTCTCGCCCGCCGCCGAGACCGTCACAGGGGCGGTTCTCGACGTCTGGGGAGGGACCAGGGTCGAGGTGAAGGCGTGAGGAATCCGTGCCGGAAACCCGCGCGTAGAGCAGTTGGAGTGAAGAGTGGCCACAGGTAGACCCCGCGTCGTCACGTCCCGGAAAGCCCGCCCCGATCTCGGGGACCTGTCCGGGCCGTTCCTCCTCGCCCTCCTCGGAGGGGACGAAGCGGCCGCAGAGGAGCTGGTCTCCCGCTCTCGCTCCCGCGGGGCCGACACGGCCCTCGTCGTCAGGGACCTCGTCATGCCGGCCCTCTGCGAGGTCGGCCGGATGTGGACGCGGGGGGAGGCGTCGATCGCCGAGGAGCATCTCGCGACGGCCCTCGTCAGCCGGGTCCTCTCCCGCTCTTCCGGTGGCGCGGCCATCCGGGCCGGATCCGCCCCCAGGATCGTCTTCGCGTGCCTCGCGGGAGAGTTCCACGACCTGGGTATCCGCTTCCTCGCCGACGTGGCCCGCGAATCCGGATGGGACGCCGAGTCGCTCGGGGCCAACGTTCCCCGGGAAGCGCTCGTCCGTTTCGTCCGGCAGCGGCCCCCGGCCGCCCTCGCGCTGTCCCTTTCCCTCGCGGGTCACATCCCGGAGGCGGCCCAGACGATCGCAGAGGTCCGGGCGGCAGCGCCCCACATCACGATCCTCGTGGGCGGCCTCGCCATCCTGGAGGATCCCGAGAGGGTCGCCCTCACCGGGGCCGACGCCGGCATCGCCGACGCGGTGACCCTTCGCGACTGGCTCCGGGCGCAGGAAAAAACGAAGGCTCGGACATCCCGGAAGAGTGCTACCGGCAGCGGCCTTCCCGAGTCGATGCCGCCGTCCCTGCGTCGTCGCGTCGCCCGGTCCCGCTGACCCGTCCCCTCCTGCTACAGTCCCCTCCGTCCGGTCGAGCGCCTGCCCGTAGCTCAGCTGGATAGAGCATCGGCCTTCTAAGCCGAGGGTCAGCGGTTCGAGCCCGCTCGGGCAGGCCAGTTATTCTCCCCGCCCCCCTTGAATCCTCTCCCTTCGGACGATCCCCCGTGGCGAGGCTGACGAAAAACGGAAAGCCGAGGCTGCGGGCCGGCTGCCCGCCTATGATTCCGGCATGCCACCCGCCCCGGGGAAAGAGGAGTTCGGCAAGCTGACGGCGCCCGCCGGCGGGGCAACCTCCGAAGCCCGCGGGAGTTCCGGGTTCGCCTGCGACCCGGACCTGGCCGTGGCGGCTTTCGACGCCCTGTCCGAGGGTGTCGTGGTGCAAGCGGCGACGGGCGAGATCGTCGCCTGCAACCCGGCGGCGGAGAGGATCCTCGGCCTCACCCGCGACCAGATGGCCGGTCGCACCTCGCTCGATCCCGGGTGGAGGTCCATCAGAGAGAACGGTTCTCCGTTTCCGGGCGAGGCCCACCCCGCGATGGAGACGCTCCGGACCGGCGCGGCCCTTCGGGACGTGGTCATGGGGGTCCACAGGCCGGACGGGACGCTCCGGTGGATCTCGATCAGCTCGACACCGATTCCAGGAGCGGCCGGGAGGCCCGTCGCGGCGGTCGTGACGTTCGTGGACATCACGGACCGGGCCCGGGAGAAGCAGGTCCTCGCGGAGGAGAACGAGATTTTCCGCAGGAGCTACGTGAACAGCGGCGAGGCGATCTTCCTGACCGATCCGGGAGGCGACATCATCGCCGCCAACCCGGCGGCGTGCCGGATGCTCGGGCGGACCGAGGAGGAGATCCGCCGGATCGGGCGCGCGGGCGTGGTGGACAGGACAGATCCGCGCCTTCCCGAGGCTCTCGCCGAACGGGAACGAACCGGAGAATTCCGGGGAGAGCTGAACTGCGTCAGGGCCGACGGTTCCGTCTTCGCGGGAGGCGTGACTTCGGTTCACTTTCTCGACCCCTCGGGGGGGAGACGAACCAGCACGAGCATCCGCGACCTCACGGAGCAGAAGGCGGCGGAAGCGGCCCTCCTCGCATCCCGCGAGGCATTGCGCAAGAGCGAAGAGACCTATCGCGGCCTCTTCGACGCCATGCTGAACGGGTTCGCCTATTGCCGGATGCTCTTCGACGGCGATCGGCCCGTCGACTGGGTCTACCTGAACGTCAACCGGGCATTCGAGGCGCAGACGGGCCTCGTCGGCGTGGCGGGCCGCCGGGTGTCCGAAGTGATTCCGGGGATCCGGGAGACCAGCCCGGACCTCTTCGAGGTCTACGGCCGGGTTGCCCTGACGGGCAGGCCCGAAAAGCTGGAGACCTACGTGAAAGGGGTCGAGGACTGGTATTCCATCGCGGTCTACAGCCCGGAACGGGAGCACTTCGTCGCGGTCTTCGACGTCATCACCGAACGGAAGGCGGCCGAACGGGCGGTCCAGGAAGCGAACGAGCTGCTGGAGCTGCGCATCGCGCAGAGGACCGCCGAGCTCCGGGAGGCGACGTCCTACAACCGGTCCCTGATCGAAGCGGGCATCGACCCGCTGATGACGATCGGCCGGGAAGGACGGATCCTCGACGTGAACGAAGCCACGGTCCGCGCAACGGGCGTCCCTCGCGAAGACCTCGTCGGGAGCGATTTTCTGGACTACTTCACCGAGCCGGAGCGGGCGAGGGAGGGGTATTCGCAGGTGTTCCGCGAGGGGACCGTCCGGGACTTCGAGCTCCAGCTCAGGCACCGCAGCGGCAGGACGACGCCGGTGGAGGTCAATGCTTCCGTCTATCGCGACCCCGACGGGAAGGTCCTTGGAGGGGTCGCTGCCGCCCGGGACATCTCGGCCCGGAAGCAGTTCGAGGCCAGGCTCGGGGAGGCGAACCGGGAGCTGGAGGCGTTCTCGTATTCGGTCTCGCACGAGCTCCGGGCCCCCCTGCGGGCGATCGACGGGTTCTCGGCCCTGATCGGCGAGGCGCATGTAGGCCAGCTGGACGAGGAGGGGCGGCGGCTCTTCGAGCGGATGAGGTGGAACGCCCAGAGGATGGGGCAGCTGATCGACGACCTCCTCACCTTCGCCAGGACGGGGCGGACCGACCTCGTGTTCCAGGCGGAGGACATGGCGCACGCCGCGAGAACGGCGTTCGTCCAGGTCGTGCCGGAATCCGGGGCTCGCTCCCGGATTTCCTTCTCGGTGGGCCGCCTGCCGGAGGCTTTCGGGGACGCCGCGCTCCTCAGGAGGGTCTGGGAGAACCTCCTCTCGAACGCGGTGAAGTTCTCCTCGACCCGGGACCGGCCCGAGATCCGGGTCGAGGGACGCGTCGAACGGAACGAAGCGGTCTACTGCGTGCGGGACAACGGGGTCGGGTTCGACATGGAGCACGCCGGCAAGCTGTTCGGGGTCTTCCACCGCCTGCACCGCACGAACGAGTTCGAGGGGACCGGCGTCGGTCTCGCCCTCGTCCGCCGGATCGTCCTCCGCCACGGAGGGCGCGTGTGGGCCGAGGGAGAGCTGGACCAGGGCGCGACGTTCTCCTTCGCGCTGCCCGTCAGGGGCGCGTAGTCGGGGCTCTATTTCCCCGGCCGTCTCCCGATCGCCAGGAGGTTGTTCCCGCGCGCCGCGGCCTCGACGGGCATGCAGAGCTCCGTTTCCAGCGGGACGAGCCGCCGGAGGAGCCGGGGGTCGTCGAGGAACGCGGGGAGATCCTCTCCGGGCCCCTCGGGGTGGACGGAGACGGGAAAGCCGTGGACGGTCACATCCCGGCATCCGGCCCCTTCCAGGCAGCGGCGCGCGACGGACGGCGTGAAGACGAGAACCTCCGGAACGCCGTCGCCGTAGCGGACGGCGCTCCGGGCCGCCAGGCGGCCGAGCTCGGAGGGGCGGCCGTCGCGCAGGCTCTTGGCCGCCGCCTGCCAGAGGTTCGGCAGGACGAGGGCGACGCGGCCCCCGGGCGCGGTGGCGTGGACGAGCCGCCTCATCAGAGCAGCCGGATCGGCGACGAGGCCCGCGACGTTGTGGAAGCAGAGGACGACGTCGAAGCGCCCGAGGCCGCGGGGAAGCGGCGCGTTGAGATCGAGCTCGAGGAGCGAGAGACGGTCGCGCGCTCCCGTGCGGGCGGCCTTGCGGCGGGCGACCTCGAGCATCCCGGGCGAGACGTCGGCGAGGAGGGCGGTCGCGCGCGGCAGCTCGCCCAGGAGGCGGAGCGCCCAGCGCCCGGTGCCGCCGCCGGCATCGAGGATGCGGAGGTCTTCACCTTCGCCGAGGCCCGCGAGGAGCGTGCGTCGCAGGAGCGCGAGGAGGACCCGGTCGGAGAAGGCCCAGTAGGGCCGGTCGGCGACGGGGTCGTAGACGGCGGCCCGCCGGTCGAAGTAGGCGCGCACCTCGGCGCTCCGGCGCGCCGGGTCGAGCTTCGGCCACGGGGCGACGCGGCGATCGTCGGAACGCATGAGGGAAGGGAGAATAGCGCCCGTCCCCCGCTGGAGCCGCAGATGAAGAGAGCGCGACCGTACGGCACGCACCCCGATGTCCCCGACCACCGCGACCTGCAGTACGCGGCGCCGCGCCACGTGCGGCGGGCGCTTCCCCGCGAGGTCGACCTGCGGTCTCTCTGCCCGCCGGTCGAGGACCAGCGCCCGCTGAACGCCTGCTCGGCGCACGCCATCGGCGCGGCCCTCTGGTTCGACGAGAAGCGGCAGGGAGAGGCGGCGCCCCTTCCGTCGCGGCTCTTCCTCTACTGGGTCGAGCGGGCGAAGGAGCACACCATCGGGACGAACGCCCCCGTCTCCCTCCGCGACGGCTACAAGGCGGCGGCGAAGAACGGGGTCTGTCCCGAGAGTCTCTGGCCGTGGAAGCCCGAGCGGTTCGCCGAGCGGCCGTCGAAGAGCTGCTTCAGCGAGGCGAGGAAGAGGCGGGCCGTTGCCTATCACCGGATCCCGCGCGACCTCGACCACCTCCGTGGCTGCCTCGCGGAGGGGTTCCCGTTCACCCTGGGCATCTCCGTCCACGAGAGCTTCGAGAGCCGCGCGGTCCGCGAGACGGGGCGGGTCCCGATACCGACGCGCGGCGAGAAGACGCTCGGCGGCCACGCCGTCCTCGTCGTCGGGTACGACGATCGGAGTTGCCGATTCCTGGTGCGCAACTCGTGGGGGCGTCGCTGGGGGGACAAGGGCTACTTCACGCTTCCCTGGGCCTACCTCCTGCATCCGGACCTCGCCTGGGACTTCTGGACGGTGCGGCGCGTTCTCTGACGGCGCCGCGATAACATCCGGGGTTCGATGGCGCTGACGGCCGGCGAGAAACTCGGACCCTACGAGATCCTGGCCAGGATCGGGGCGGGAGGCATGGGCGAGGTCTGGAGCGCCCGCGACACCCGCCTCGGCCGCGACGTCGCCATCAAGATCCTGACGAGGACCGGCTCCTCCGACGCCGACCGGATCCGGCGGTTCGAGGTCGAGATGAAGGCGGTGGGGCGGCTGAGCCACCCCAACGTCCTCGCGGTCTACGATGTCGGGAGCCACGAGGGCGTCCCCTATCTCGTCTCCGAGCTCCTCGACGGAGAGACGCTCCGGGACCGGCTCGACCGCGGTCCGCTGCCGATCAAGGCCGTCGCCTCGACGGCGGTCGAGATCGCGCAGGGCCTGGCGGCCGCGCACACCGCCGGGGTCATCCACCGCGACCTGAAGCCCGAGAACGTCTTCCTGACCCGCGACGGCAGGGTGAAGCTCCTGGACTTCGGCCTCGCCAAGCTCGTGGAGCCGCGGGAGCCGATCACCTTCGAGGGCCTCGGGGAGGCCGAGACCGCCGCCCGCCTCACGGTCTCCGGCATCGTCGTCGGGACGGTGCGATACATGTCGCCGGAGCAGATTCGCGGCGCTCCGATCGACCACCGCTCCGACGTCTTCGCCTTCGGGGCGCTCCTCTACGAAATGCTGACGGGGCAGGTGGCCTTCCGCAGGCCGTCGGCGATCGAGTCGCTCAGCGCGACGCTCGCCGAGGACCCGCTCAGCCGGCTCGAGGATCCCTCGCCGATTCCGGAGGAGATCGAGCCGATCCTGAAGCGCTGCCTCGAGAAGAGCCCCGAGGACCGGTTCCAGTCGGCGGCGGATCTCGCGTTCCAGCTTCGCGAGTACGCGGAGGGCTTCTCGCGGCCGTCGAGCGTTCGGCGGCGCCCGCGCCTCGGAGCCCGGGCGCGCGTCGTCCGGGCCGCCGTGGCCGCGGCCCTGGCTCTCGCCGCGCTCGGCGTCGCCGGGCTCGCCTGGCGCGCGGGTCACGGCTCGGCGGGGCCGGGAGTTCCGTCCTACAAGCAGCTCACGTTCCGCCGGGGGCTCGTCCTGTCGGCGCGCTTCTCGACGGACGGCAGGACGATCGTCTACGGGGCGGGCTGGGACGGCGAGCCTTTCCGCCTTCACTCGATGCGCACCGAGAGCCCCGAGTCGCGCCCGCTCGACCTGCCGCCCAGGGGACGTCCTCTCCGTGTCGTCGACGGGAGAGCTCGCGATCTCGCTCGACAGGAAGTTCACCTACGGTTTCCAGACGGGTGGAATCCTCGCGCGCGTTCCACTCGTGGGAGGCGCGCCGCGGAGGATCCTCACCGACGTGGAGGACGCCGATTTTTCCCCGGACGGCCGGAACCTCGCGGTGAGCCGCGTGGTCGAGGGCCGGTACCGCCTCGAGTACCCGATCGAGAAGATCCTGCACCAGGCCGCGGGATGGATCAGCAACGTCCGTGTCTCGCCCGACGGGAGCCGCGTCGCTTTCATCGACCACCCGATCGCCGGCGACGACCGGGGCGCGATCTGCGTCGTGGACAGGACGGGGAAAGTGGACGTCCTCTCGAAGGACTGGGCGAGCGCGCTCGGCCTCGACTGGGCTCCCGGCGGCGACGAGGTCTGGTTCACGGCGACGGAGGTCTCTCCGAACAGCGCCCTCTGGGCCGTCGACCTGAAGGGTGAACGGCGCCTCATCGCGCGAAGCCCGGGCCGCCTCGCCCTGCACGACGTGAGCCCCTCCGGCGAGCTCCTGATGACGGAAGGGCGCGTGCGGCTCGGCATGGGGCTCGGTACGTCGGACCGTCGCGTCGGACGGGACCTTTCCTGGCTCGACGCGACCGTCGTCTCGGACCTCTCGCGCGACGGGAAGACGGTCCTCTTCGGCGAGCAGGGGGCCGGTGGCGGCGTCGGCACCTACTCGGTCTACACGCGGAACGCGGACGGCGCCGCCGCGGCGCGTCTCGGAGAGGGGACTGCGGGTCCGCTTTCGCCCGACGGCCAGTGGGCCGTCGCGATCGTTCCCTCGACGCCGCCGAGCCTCACGCTCCTGCCGACGGGCCCCGGGCAGGTGAAGACGCTCGAGCGCGGTCCGATCGTCAGCTACCAGGCGGTGGCGTTCTTCCCGGACGGCGAGAGGCTCCTCGTCGCCGCGAACGAGGAAGGCAAGCCGGTGCGGCTCTACGTGCAGAGCATCGAGTCGGGTGCGCCGCGCGCCGTTTCGGGCGCGGGCTTCCGCATCACGCCGAGCAGCGATGCCGTTTCCCCCGACGGAAGAGTCGCCGCGGTCCTCGACGCGAACGACAGGGTCGTTCTCTTCCCGCTCGACGGCGCGGACCCGTCGCTCGCCGAGGGGCTCGAGCCCGGGGACGTCCCCATGCGCTGGAGCCTCGACGGACGGTCGCTCTACGTCTTCCGCTTCGACGAGCTGCCCGCGCGGATCCGCAGGGTGGACCTCGACACGCGCCGTCGCGAGGTGATCGCGGAGATCACGCCAGCCGACCCCGCCGGCGTCGAGTCGTTCGTCGCCGCGCAGGTGACGCCGGACGGTCGCTCCTGGGCGTACAGCTACTTCCAGTACCGCGCCGACCTGTACCTCGTCACCGGCCTGAAGTAGGGGGACGGAGGCGCGCGGCGCGGGGTGCCGCGCGGAGCCGGCCCCGAAATGGACCGGCTCCCGCGCGACGGGCGATCAGATCAGCCCGACGTCCTTCTTCTTGGCGACGGCCTTCTTCGGGGCGGCCTTCTTCGGAGCGGCCTTCTTGACCGCCTTCTTCGCCGGGGCCTTCTTGGCGGCGGCCTTCGGGGCCACGGCCTTCTTGACGGCCTTGACGACCTTCTTCACGGCCTTCTTCACGGACTTCTTCGCTGCCTTCTTCGTTGCCATCGGAACTCCTTGCTGTAGTCCGCCCTCGAGGACGGGGGTTCAGGTAATGGCCAGCTTCCCGCGACGATTCACGGAGAAGCGGGCCGAAAAGAGCCTGTCGTGCGCGTGCGTTGTTTCGGTCGCGGCCGGAGACTTCTGCCTCTCGCGCGCGCGGAGTGTACGAAACGTCACCGCATCATTGTGAACGGGAATCGTGATTCCGTCACCTTTCTTCTCTCCCATCGCGTTCGCGACACGGAAGAAGTGATCGAGCGCACGGCCCTCGGGAGAGTAGGTCCCGAGCGAAACGGCGAGCGCGAGATGCCTCTCGCCGTCGCGGAGGAGGAGGCGATCTGTGACGAGCGTGTCGAGCGCGGTGGCGACCTCTTCGCGCGTGGAGCCGCATGCAGAGCGGCCCGCGTCCACCAGAGCGCGTAGGGTCGCCGACGCGTCGCACGCCTCGTGCAGCACGCGCGCGAGGCCGCGGAGGACGGTGAGCGGGCGGCGCGCGACGGGGCGCAGGTCCCACACGAGGAGCGCGTCGCCGGCCGGGACGCTGAAGAGAGAGCTCGTCCTCTGGGCACGCTTCCATCGCGCCACCTCGCGAAGAAGCGGCGCGACGTACGCGCCTGCGTCCCCGTGGCCGCGGGCCCGAAACGAGAAGGAGTACGCGAGGTTCGCCACGGCCTCGGGTCCGAGCGGATAGACGGCGGCAGTGGACGGCATCGGCGTGACGTCGAGGAAGCCGAGCCGGTCTGCGTCGTCGAAACCGGGGCTGAAGCGGTCGAGCCTGAGGCCCGAGACGCCCGAGGGCCCAGCGAGGTGGGAGAGGAGCGGAACGAGGCGCGCCATCCGCGCGTATTCCTCCGGCGCCTCGTCGGGAAAGCCCCAGAGGAGGTTCCAGTAGGGCGTGACGCCGAGCTCGCGGCACCACTTCAGGAGCTGGACGTTCTGGAAGGCGGTGACGCCCTTCCTCATCAGCTTCAGCACCGCGTCGCTGAGGCTCTCGATGCCGGGCTGGATCCGCGTGACGCCCGCCGCGGCGAGGAGGCGGACCTGGCTCTTCTTCAGGCTCGACTTCGTCTCCCAGAAGACGGGCGAGGGCGGAGGAGACTTCGCGAGCTCGGGGAGGAGGCTCTCGAAGTAGCGCGCGTCGAGGATGTTGTCGACGACCTGCAGGTCGCTCCGGGGGTGCCGCGCGACGAGAGCGCGGAGCTCGCCGAGCGCGCGGTCGGGGGACTTGCTCCGGAAGGCCATGGTCGTTCCGTTGAGGCCGCAGAACGTGCAGTGGCTCTTCTCGCCCCACGAGCAGCCGCGCGCCGTCTCCAGGAAGAGGCCCGGCGTCCACTTCCCGGCGAAGCGGCTCCGCGCGAACTGGTCGAAGTAGTCCGCGTCGTCGGGGACCGGCAGGTCGTCCATCCGCGTCACCGATGGCGCGTTCGGGAATCGGCCCTGGGCGAATCGCGCGGCGACGTTCGCCCGCGTCGTGACACCGGGGAGATCGTCGAACGAGCGCGCGGCGAGCACGCGGCGGACGAGCTCGGGGAAGACGAGGTCGCCCTCTCCCGAGACGGCCGCGTCGACGAACGGGAAGCTCCTCACGGTCTCGGCCCCCATCACCCCCTCGCAGTTCGCGCCGCCGAAGACGACGACGGTGCCGGGGGCGACGTCCGCGATGCGCCGGGCCAGGGCGAGCGAAGCGGCGTGCTGCTGGAAGACGCTCGTGAAGCCGACGAGCCGCGGCCGACGCGCCAGGACCTCGGAGAGACACCGCTCGACGAACCCGGCGGCCCGGGTCCGCGCGCGGCGAAGCCCCGCGACGAAGGAGGCGGGAACGGGCCGCGCGAGCTCGCGCGCGCCCCAGCAGGCGCGGCCGAGGAGGACCTCGCGCTCCCACCGCTCGTCCGCGGCGGGGTCGGGCCCGAAGAGCGCCTCGCGGAAGACCCACTCGCCCGCGAGCTCGCGGATCGACCGGGTGCCGTCGGTGGCGATCTTCGTGTAGAGCCTCTCGCCGAGGAGCTCGGCGAAGGCGAGCGTGAAGTAGAGGACTCCCACGGACGTGCCGCCCGGCGCCAGCGACGCTTTCAGCAGGGACAGACCGAGAGACGGCGACATCTCGGGGCCGAACGGCATCGAGACGAGGAGGACGTCGGTTGCGTCCGCAGGTGGCGGGCTCGGGCGCTTTCGGATGAGGCCGCGAGCGTGCCGGGCCCGGAGGCGGACGTCAAGGCGCCCGCCCGACGGGCGTCCGCCCGGAACCGCTTGAACGATCGTCGTCGCGGAGGCGCTCCGGGCGTCAGAGAGGGCCGAGGGCGACGTCGCGGACGATCGCGATCATCCCGGCGAGCGCGTCGGCTCCGGGTCGCGTCCCGCCGGCGGTCAGCCGAAGGGTCGCCTCCTTCAGCGCGCCGTCCTCGACCTCCGGATTGCCGAGGAGCTCGACGAGCGCGGCGACCGGAGCCGGGAATCCGCCCCGCACCGCGTCGTCGAGCGTCCTCGAGGCCGACTTCGGCGCCCCCGACCCGGAGAGGCCGACGAGCGACGCCTGGAAGGACGCGATCGCGGGCTCGGGCACGAGACGCCACGTCGCGAGCCTCCGGGCCGCGGCGGCGAGGCCGACGAGCATCTCCTCGCCAGCGGGTGCCGGGTCGGGGCCGAGGGCGGCGAGGCCGGCCGCCTCCTGCCGGAAGACGCTGCCCGAGGTCTCGCCGGCGATGAGGTGCGAAGAGAGCGACCGCAGCCGGACGGCGACCCAGCGCACGAGGACCGCGTCGGCCGGCAGCTCCCCGGGGGCGTTTCCGGTGACGAGCGCCAGGGTGCGGGCCGGGAGCGGAAGGACGGCGAGGTGATGGGCGAGCGTCGCGCGGTCGGCCGGCCTTCCGGGAACGGCGAGCTTTCGCGAGCCGATGGCGAACGCCGGCGCGGCGACGGTGGTGGAGGGGGAGGGCAGCGAGAGGACGCTCACGTGAGGCTCCTGTGGACAGGGCCGTTCCGCCGTCCCGAGCGCGGGGGAAGGGACCGCCGCCGCGGGAATGTTACGCGGATTCTGCGTTGCAGCAAGCGCATCCCTCCCGGCGCCGTTACGATTCGCACCCGATGACTTCCGCCCCCCCGGCTCCCCCGGCCGCCGTCCGTCTCGCCGTCGGGAGCGTCACGTTCTTCCTGTTCGCCGCCAACACCGTCGTCCTCTGCTCCGTCCTGTACCTCGTGGCGCTCCTCAGGCTCGCGGTGCCGGTCGCCTCCTGGCGGCGCCGCGTCTCGCGGCTCCTCGTCGCCATCGGCGAAGCCTGGATCGCGGTCAACACCTTCTTCCTTCGCCTCACGCAGCCGACGGTCTACGACGTCCGGGGTCTCGAGGGGCTGCGCCGCGACGTTTCGTACCTCGTCGTGTCGAACCACCAGTCGTGGGTCGACATTCCGGTCCTGCAGGGGGTGTTCCTGAGGAGGCTTCCATTCCTGCGCTTCTTCCTCAAGCAGCAGCTGATCCGGGTGCCGGTGCTCGGCCTGGCCTGGCGGGCGCTCGACTTCCCGTTCATGAAGCGGCACCCGCGCGAGGCGCTCGAGAAGAACCCCGCCCTGAGATTCGAGGACCTCGAGGCGACGCGCCGCGCGTGCGAGAAGTTCCGCCACGCCCCGGCCGCGATCCTGAACTTCATCGAGGGCACGCGCTTCACGCCGGCCAAGCACGCCCGGGGCGGCGCGGAGTACCGACACCTCCTCTCGCCGAAGGCGGGCGGGCTCGCCTTCGCGGCGAGCGCCATGGGGGAGCAGCTGAAGGGGCTCGTCGACGTGACGATCGTCTACCCGCACGGGTCGCCGACCTTCTGGGACGCGATCTCCCGCGGCCTTCCCGAGGTGGTCGTCCGGGTGCGCGAGCGGCCGATTCCCGTCGCGTGGTTCACGGGCGACTACGCGGACGACGCCGCGTTCCGCGAGGGGGTCCAGGCGTGGGTGAGAAGGCTCTTCCGGGAAAAGGACGAGGAAATCGCCTCGATCCTCGCCTCCCGGGCCCCCGCCGCCGGCCCGCCCGCACGCTGACGGGCGGCCTGCATTAGACTTCGGCCGCGTTGAAGACGGATTCCGGCGAGTCCACGGGCTCGCACCCCCCATCGCCTTCGCCCTCCGGGGCATACGAAGCCGTCTCGGCCGGCACGGAGAAGACCCACCTTCCGGCGGCCCCGCAGGGGAAGTACCTCGCCATTCTCACCGTCGGCGCCCTCGGGGTCGTTTTCGGCGACATCGGGACGAGCCCCCTCTACGCTCTTCGCGAGTGCTTCACGGGCCACCATCCGATTCCGCCGTCGCCCGCGAACGTCCTCGGCATCCTCTCCCTGATCTTCTGGGCGCTCGTCCTGACGATCTCGATCAAGTACCTCGGCATCGTCCTCAGGGCCGACAACCGGGGGGAGGGCGGCATCCTCGCCCTCATGGCGCTCCTCAAACCGCCGTCGGGATCGGGCGCCTCGCGCCACGTCGTCCTCGTCGCCCTCGGTCTCTTCGGGGCGGCGCTCCTCTACGGCGACAGCATCATCACGCCGGCCATCACGGTCCTCTCGGCCGTCGAGGGGCTCGAGATCGTCACGCCCGCGTTCAAGCCCTACATCCAGCCGATCGTCGTCGTCATCCTCATCGTCCTCTTCCTCATCCAGAAGAAGGGGACAGCGGGTGTCGGCGCCGTCTTCGGCCCGGTCATGGTTCTCTGGTTCATCGTCCTGGCCGTCCTCGGCGTCGTCCACATCTTCGACGCGCCACGGGTCGTGGCGGCCGTGAACCCGGCCTACGGCTTCCGTTTCTTCGTCGAGAACGGGATGACCGGCTTTCTCCTGCTCGGGTCGGTCTTCCTCGTCGTCACCGGCGGCGAGGCGCTCTACGCCGACATGGGCCACTTCGGGGCGAAGCCGATCCGCGTCGGGTGGTTCGCGTTCGTCCTCCCGTCGCTCCTCCTCAACTACTTCGGCCAGGGAGCGCTCCTCCTGACGAACCCGGCCGCCGCCGCGAATCCGCTCTTCGGCCTCGCGCCGAAGTGGGGCCTGCTGCCGCTCGTCCTGCTCGCGACGGCGGCCTCCGTCATCGCCTCGCAGGCCGTGATCTCGGGCGCCTTCTCGCTGACGCGACAGGCGATCCAGCTCGGCTACATGCCGCGCCTGAGGATCGACCACACCTCCGAGAAGGAGATCGGGCAGATCTACCTCCCCTCGATCAACTGGGCGCTGGCCCTTTCCTGCATCTGGCTCGTCCTCTCGTTCCGGACCTCGGGCGCCCTCGCGGCCGCGTACGGCGTCGCCGTGACGACGACGATGGGGATCACGACGGTTCTCCTGTACGTCTACGCCCGCGAGACGTGGAAGGTCTCCCGCGCCGTCGCGGCGCCGATCGCCGCCGCGCTCCTCGTCGTGGACCTCGCGTTCTTCGGCGCGAACATCGTGAAGATCGGGCACGGCGGCTGGGTCCCTCTCGCCATCGCCTTCTTCGTCTACACGGTCATGACGACCTGGAAGAAGGGCCGGATCATCCTCGCGGACCGCCTGCGGGAGGCCTCGCTCCCGGTCGACGTCTTCCTTCAGGACGTCGAGAAGAGGTCGCCGACGCGCGTGAGGGGGACCGCGGTCTTCATGGACCGGACCCCGGAAGGAATTCCGCCGCCGCTCCTGCACAACCTCAAGCACAACAAGATCCTCCACGACAGGATCGTCTTCCTGACCGTCGTCACCGACGAGGTGCCGCGGCTGAAGGAGAAGGAGCGGAGCCGGGTGCAGTTCCTCGGGCCGTGCTTCTGGCGCGTCACGCTCCACTACGGCTTCATGGAGAACCCCGACGTGCCGCGGGCGCTGCGCAAGCTCAAGCTCGACGGCAAGGGGTTCGAGCCGATGGAGACGACGTTCTTCCTCGGCCGCGAGACCCTCATCGCGAGCAAGCGCCCCGGGATGGCCCTGTGGCGCGAGCACGTCTTCGCCTGGATGGCCCGCTCCGAGGGCCGCGCGACGGCGTTCTTCAACATCCCGCCGGGGCGCGTCGTCGAGCTGGGCCTCCAGGTCGAGCTCTGACGCTCCGGCGTCAGCGCAGCTCCTCCCGCCGCCTCTTCGCCTCCTTCTCGTCGACCCTCCAGAGGAGGACGAGCCCCGCGACGAAGAGGACGGCCACCGAGAGGATGGCCGGTCGCGACGTCCCCGTCGCCTGCCGCACGGTCGCGAAGAGGAACGTGCCGAGGATCCCGGCGAGCTTGTTGAAGACGGAGAAGAAGCCGAAGAGCTCCGCCGACGCCTCCCGCGGGATCATGGCGGCGAAGAGAGATCGGGACAGCGCCTGCACGGCACCGAGGACGAGGCCGGCGAGCGCGGCGAGGCCGACGAACCCCGCCGGCGTCGTCAGGACGTAGGCCCACGCCACGGCCACGAGCCAGAGGGAGACCGCCAGCAGGAGGACGCGTTTCGTTCCCCAGATCCCGGCGAGCCGGGCGAAGACGAGGGCGCCCACCATCGCGAGGAGCTGGATGCCGAGGAGCGTTCCCATCATGAGCGGCATCCCGACGCCGACCTCCTCCGTGCCGTAGAGGGAGGCCATCTTGATGACGGTCTGGACACCGTCGTTGTAGAGGATGAAAGCGAGGAGGAAGAGCAGGACCGGCTTCACCTTCGCCACCCTCCGCGTGGTGGCGAGCGTGTCGGCGACACCTTCCCGAACGGCCCGAAGCACGCCCGGGCGCGTGCCGCCGTGTTCCGGCTCCTCCAGCCCGAGGAACGTGATTGCCCCGAAACCGGCCCACCAGAGTCCCGCCGAGGAGAGCGCGACCCGCGCGGCCGCCTCGGCCGAGAGGCCCCACCGGGCGTGCGTCGCCATCAGGACGAGCGCCAGGACGAAGTGGAGCGAGCCCCCGACGTACCCCACGGCGAACCCGCGCGCCGAGAGGCGGTCGAGCTCTTCGTCCTTCGCCAGGTGCGGCAGGAAGGAGTCGTAGAAGACGTTCGCCGAGACGAACGCGAACTGCGACAGGGCGTAGATCAGAAGGGTCGTGAAGACGTCCCCCGCCCCGCAGAGGCCGAGGAGCGCCGTGAGCAGGCCCCCGGCGATCCCGAACGCCGAAAGCAGGGCCCGCCGCGCCCCGAGCCGGTCGGCGATCGCGCCCAGGATCGGCGCGGTGAGGAAGACCGCGAGCGTCGACGCGCTGTTGACGTATCCCCAGAGCACGGTGGCGTCGAGCCGCATCCCCAGGACCTCGACGCCCCCCTTCGGCACGACCGTGCCCGCGAAGTAGACGGGCAACACCGCGACCGCGACCGTCATCGCCCAGGCCGAGTTGGCCCAGTCGTACGCGAGCCACGCCCGCACCTGCCGCCGGTCCGACGCCATGGCGCGGGAGTCTGCCACGGGGCCCGTGAAGGAAAGGGCCGGCCCTTTCGGACCGGCCCTCGGGTTCCGTTGTTTCAGCCGCTCGGGCGGCCCGTCCTCCCGTCAGGTCCCCGCGAACTGGACGCCCTCGAAGACGAGGGTCGGGGTCTTCATGGAGGAGTAGGGGTAGGGGTCGTTGCCCACGGCGGCGAGCTTCTTCCAGAGGTCGAGGTGGTTGCCTGCGATGTTCATCTCGCCGACGGGCTCGGCGATCCTGCCGCCGCGGACGCGGAAGCCCTGGACGCCGAGGGAGAAGTCGCCGGTGAGGCCGTTGGAGTTGCCGCCGAGGAAGCCGGTGACGAGGATGCCGTCCTTCATCGCGGCGAGGAGGGCCGCCTGGTCCTTGTCGCCGAGGGTCCAGACGAGGTTCGACGGCCCGGCGGTGGTCGGGGCCATCTGGAGCTTCTTCCCGTAGTAGGTGTCGATGAAGTAGGTCTTCAGGACGCCGGCCTCGAGGACCGGCATCCGCTTCGCGGCGATCCCCTCGCCGTCGAAGAGGCGCGAGCCGAACCCCTTGGGGACGAGAGGGTCGTCGACGAGGGTGAGGAGGGGGCTCGCGATCGGCTGGCCGAGCTTGCCCTCGAGGAACGAGCGCTTCTGCTGGAGGGCGCCGCCCGAGAGGGGGCCGAGGAGGTAGGAGGGAAGGCGGCCCGCCGCGCGGTTCTCGATGGCCATCGTCAGCACCGCCGACTCGCCCTTCTTCGCTCCGAGGCGGGAGATGGCGCGCTCTGCGGCCTCGCGGCCGACCTGGTCGGCCTTCGGGACCTCCGCGACGAACCGCGAGCCGCCGTAGGCGTAGTCCTCCGGCTTGCGGCCGTCGGGGTCCTTCACGCTCACCTCGGCCGAGATGAAGAACGACGTGTCGCGCCGCGCGCCGGAGAAGCCGTTCGAGGTGACGCGCCAGGTCTCGGCGAGCGTGTCGCTGAAGTTCGAGGTGACGGAGAGGATCGCTTCGGCCCCCTTGACGGAGCGGGCCGCGGCCTCGATCTCCTTCGCGACGGACCGCCGCTGCTCGGGGGTCACCGTGGAGTACTTCGGGTCCTCGAGCAGGAGGTCGACCTTCGCCTGGCCCTCGTAGAGCTTCGGGTCGGGCAGGGCCCGGAAGGGGTCCTTCGCGAGGGCCCGGGTCAGGACGACGGAGTCGCCGATGAACGTGTCGAGCGCCTCGGGACGGAGGTCGCTCGTCGAGACGCTCGAGTAGCGGCCGTCGACGTAGAGCGAGAGGCCGAGTCCGCGGGTCGTCGCCTCGTCGATCTGCTCCAGCTTCCCGTCGCGCCACTTCACGTTGACCTCGCGGACGCGGTAGGTGCGCGCGGAGGCCTCCTGCGCCCCCTTGCCGAGCGCGGTCTTCACGGCGGCGTGGGCGGCGGCGAGCATGTCCTGCTGTGCCATGGTGCTCACCTCACGCCTTCCCGCGTCCGCCGACGGTGATCGACGCGACGCGCACGGTGGGAATGCCCTGCGACACCGGGACCGACTGGCCGTCCTTGCCGCACGTCCAGCCCCCCTCGTCGACGGCGAGGTCGTCGGCGACCATGTCGATCTTCTCGAGGACCTTCGGGCCGTTGCCGATGATGTTGACGTCCTTGATCGGGGTCGTCAGCTTGCCGTCCTCGATGAGGAACCCGTTCTTGACGTAGAAGGTGAAGTCTCCCGCGCCGATCTGGACCTGCCCGTTCGTGAAGTTCGTGCAGTAGATCCCCTTCTTCACCGAAGCGATGATCTCGTCCTTCTTGTGCGGGCCCGGGAGCATGTAGGTCGCGCGCATGCGCGGCAGGGGCGCGTAGCGGTAGCTCTCGCGGCGTCCGTTGCCGGTCGGCTTGACCTTGTAGTGCCTGGCGGAGATCGCGTCGTGGAGGTAGGTCGTGAGGATGCCGTTCTCCACGAGCATCGTCTTGCCGACCGGGTTCCCCTCGTCGTCGACGTTGATGGCCCCTCGGGCGGCGGGCAGCGTCCCCTCGTCGACGATGTTCACGAACTTCGCGGCGACCGGCTTGCCGATCCGGTCGGAGAAGATGGAGACCCCCTTGCGGTTGAAGTCGGCCTCCATGCCGTGGCCGATCGCCTCGTGGAGGAGGATCCCCGACGCTCCGGCGGCGAGGACGACCGGCATCTCTCCGGCCGGCGGGGTGACGGCGTCGAAGAGGACGACCGTTCTGGAGACCGCCTCCTTCACCATGCGGTCGAGCCTCTCGGGCGAGTAGAAGCCGATGTCGGCGCGTCCGGCGACGTTGTAGCCGTTCGTCTCCTTCTTGCCGTCCTGCTCGGCGACACAAGAAAGGTACAGTCGCGTCATCGGCTGCAGGTCCTCGACGATCCGTCCGTTCGAGTCGGCGATCAGGATGGCGCCCGCCTCGTCGCCGAAGCTGACGTTCACCTTGCGGATCCGCTTGTCGGCCGCGAGGACCTTCTCGTTGAGGCCGGAGAGGAGCGGCAGCTTCTGCTGCGGGCGCACGTCTTCCCAGCGGGTCTTCACGGGATAGCGGGCGGGGAGGGCGGCACCCACCTTCAGCCCCTTCGGACCGGCCTTCGCCGGTCCGTCGGCGATCGCGGCGGCCGTCTTCGCGGCCTGGACGAGCGCTTCGAGGGTGAGGTCTTCGGTGTAGGCGTACCCGGTCTGGTCCCCCTTGACGGCGCGGACGCCGACACCGAGCTCGACCGAGGTGGAGGCCCTGTTCACCTCGCCGTCCTCGAGCCCGAGGCCGTTGGCGACGCGGTGCTGGAAGAAGAGGTCGGCGTAGTCGGCCCCGCGGGACAGCGCGGCGGAGAGGCCGTCGCGGAGCATCTTCTCCGTCACGCCGAAGCGGGCGAAGTAGCCGATGCCCTCGGTGGGGCCGACGGCCGCCGCGGCCGCCGAGGAGAGGTGGAAGAGTGCGTCGGGCAGGGCGGCCCCGGCGAGTGTCGCCGCCCCGAGACCGATCAGCTTTCGTCTCGACATTCCGGGATTGTCAGTCATCCGGCAAGTCCTCCTCGATCCAGAGTGTGACAGGCCGCCACAGAAGCGCTTCACGACGTCCCGCGACGCTCCTCCGGCTACGCGGCATCGGAAGGAAGGTTTCAATCAGGACCCTTTCGAGCCCTGTTCTGCGACTTCATCCCATCTGCCGCGGAACGTGGTAGCGTCCCTTTCAACCTCCTCCGGCGTTGCCGGATCACACCCTCCACCCTCCGACGAGACCCACCTGCAGTCCCGGGTCGAACCCGGATACCCGTTTTCCCCGCCAGGGCGGGGAATCCATTGCGAGAGGCCTGAGAGATGACGATCCGACCCGTGCTCCGCATCGCCCTTGCGGCGTTCCTCGGTACAGCCACACTCGCCGCCGCCGAAACGACCTACCTGCCGGGCGCGGCGGAGGTGACGGGTCTCGCGGGCGCCCGCTTCTCCTCCACGCTCGAGGTCTCGAACCCGGGCGACACCGGGACGATTGTCGCCATCGGGCTCGTCGCCATGGCCGGGAAGGTCGCGCCCGCCCCGGTGACGCGGACGCTCGCGGCGGGCGAGAGCCTGAGGATTCCGGAAGCGCTGAAAACGCTGTTCGGCCTGACCGGCGACGCGGCGGGCACGCTGACGGTGACGTCGGACGAGCCGCTCCTGGCGAACCTCTCCACGCGCAACGTGGCGGCGCCAGAGGGTGCCTACGGACTCGGGCTGCTCCCCGTGCCGGCGTCGGACCTCCTCGGTTCCGGCGAGACGGGGCACTCGATCTGGGTCAGCCAGTCGGCCGACCCGGCCACCGGCTACCGCACGAACCTCTCCGTCACGCTCGCCGATCCCGGCACCGTCGTCGAGGTCCGCATCTTCGACGCCGAGGGCCGCGTGGCCGGAACCGTGACCGTGACGGCCGCGACGCCGGAGGTCTGGCAGCAGCCGGCGACGGCGCTGATCGGGGCCGGGACCGACCTGCCGGTCGGCCGGGCGGAGTTCGCGGTGAAGGCGGGCCGGGCGACGGCGTACGCCGTCGTGAACGACAACGTCACGTCCGACGCGATCGCGCTCCAGGCCGAGCGGGTCGTTCCCGGGGCGTCCGACAGGCTCATCTCCGGCGCGGCCCTCTCCCCGGGCCACCTCGGCTCGTTCTGGAGCACCGACCTGCGGCTCTTCAACCCCGGCTCGGCGGCCCTCGACGCGACGATCCAGTCCGTCGGCGCCTCTCGCGCGGCGAGCGCCGTCGTGCCGCTTCCGGCCAAAGGTGTCGTCGAGGTGGCGAGGGTGCTCGCCCTTCTCGGCCTCCCGGAGGGGACCGCGTGCGCCCTGCGCGTGACGGGGAGTGATGCGCTCCTCGTCGCCGCGCGGACGAACAACGTCGACCCCGCGGGCGTGAGAAAGGGGACCTTCTCGGCCCAGCAGTTCGTCACGTCGTGGCCGTCCGGGCTCCTCGGCGCGGGTGGCGTCGGGTTCTTCAACGGCATCGACCAGACGTTGAACGTCCCCGGAGCCCGCACCAACCTCACGATCGTGGGCGGTCCGGACGGCGCCGCCGGAGAGCTCGTCCTGCGCGACGCCGCGGGGGTCGAGCACGGCCGGACCGGCTTCCTGCGCGGCCCGGGAGAGTGGGGCCAGCTGGGCGTGGCGGACTGGTTCGCGACGGCGGAAGGCGCTGGAGCGCGCGTCGGCGGGCTCGCCCCGGCGACGGTCCCGGAGAACGCGCGGATCGACGTCTCCGTCGCGACCGGCGCTCTCGACGCCTTCGTCAGCCGCATCGACAACGGCTCGGGGGACGCGGTCACGCGTCCCGTCGCACAGCCGGGAGGGGGCGACTGCTCGAAGGTCGCCGTGACCGCCTTCGGCGCGGCGCCGCAGCCGGTCCAGCCCGGCGTCGAGACGACTTTCTCCTGGACGATCGACGTCGACCCGCCGACGGCCCAGCTGACGTCCCAGTCGATTCGTTTCGACGGGGAGCCCGAGGTCGAGCTCGACGAGGACGTCCGGTCGTATTCGCGCAGCTTCGCCTCGTCCGGAGCCCGGTCGGCGACCCTCGTCATTCGCAAGGGGAGCTGCGTGAAGACGCGTGCGCTGTCCTTTTTCGTCTGCGGCCCGCTGAGTCTCGAGCCGTCCGCGCTTCCGGACGGCGTCGCCTTCGCGGTCTACCCGTTCCGGACGCTGACGGCTCCGGGCGCGACCGCACCGACGACCTTCACGATCGTGGCGGGAGCGCTCCCCGAGGGGCTGACGCTCTCGGCGGAAGGAGAGATCTCCGGCAGCGCGGAAGGGGCCGGCCTCTTCGCCTTCACGGCGAAGGCGGTCGACGCGAACGGCTGCACCGGCACGCGCGATTACACGATTCGCGTCTTCTGCCCCACGCTCCGCATCGCTCCCCCCAGCCTCCCGGCCGGCACGGTCGCGGCGCCTTACCCGCCGGTGCGGCTCACCGTCGCGGGAGGGTCGGGCGCGGGCACCTGGAGCGCCACGGGTCTGCCTCCGGGCCTCGCCCTGTCGACGGGCGGACAGCTCGCCGGAACGCCGACGGCGGCGGGGAGCTACGCCGTCTCCGTTCGGTTCAGCGACTCCTCGGGCTGCGAGGGGACGGCCACGTACACGATCCTCGTCTGCAATACCCTCGTCGTCACCCCGGGAACGCTTCCAGCGGGGACGGCCGGCTCGGCCTACGGGCCGATCGGCTTCACTGCCGCGGGGGCGACGGGCGGCGCGACCTGGGCCGTGACCTCGGGCGTCCTCCCGGCGGGCGTCACGCTCGACGCGGGCACCGGAGTCCTCTCGGGGACCCCGACCGTCGTCGGGACGTTCCCGTTCACCGTCACCGCCACGGACACGCTCGGCTGCAGCGGCAGTGTCGCGGTGACGCTCGTCGTGAGCTGCCCGGTGATCACGGTGAACCCGGCCGCGCTCGCCGCGGCCTTCGAGGACACGCCGTACACGGTCACCCTGACGCAGACCGGCGGGAACGCCGGGACGACTTTCTCCATCGCGAGCGGAACGCTCCCGACGGGCCTCACGCTCAACCCGGCCACCGGAGTCCTCGCCGGCGCCGTCGCCGTTCCGGGCGACACCACGTTCACGGTTCGGGCGACCGACCCCGTGACCGCCTGCTTCGGTGAGCGCACCTACACGCTCACCGTGACGCCCGTGAACGACGCGCCGTCGTTCGTGAAGGGGCCCGACGTCGCCATCCTCGAGGACTCCGGCCCCTACACCGCAGGCTGGGCGACGGCGATCTCGGCCGGACCGGTCGACGAGGCGGGTCAGGTCCTCACGTTCAACGTGACGGGTAACACGAACCCGGCGCTCTTCTCGGTCGCGCCGACCGTCTCGCCGGCCGGCGTCATCGGCTTCACCCCCGCGGCGAACGCGAGCGGGGCGGCGACGATCACGCTCACGCTGTCCGACGACGGGGGGACGGCCAACGGAGGCGTCGACACGTCGGCCGCCCAGACGTTCGTCATCACGGTCACCGACGTCAACGACGCGCCCTCGTTCACGAAGGGCCCGGACCTGACGGTGAACGAGGACTCGGGCGCGCAGACGGTCAACCCGTGGGCGACGGGCCTTTCGACCGGCCCGGCTCCGGAGGCGGGCCAGGCCCTCACCTTCAATGTCACCGGGAACACGAACACGGCCCTCTTCTCGACAGCTCCCACGGTTTCGCCGGCGGGAGCCCTCTCGTTCACGCCGGCCGCGGACGCGAACGGCACGGCGACGATCACGCTGACCCTCTCCGACGACGGCGGGACGGCCAGTGGCGGCGTCGACACCTCGGCAGCCCAGACCTTCGTCATCAACGTGACGGCCGTGAACGACGCGCCTTCCTTCACCAAGGGCGCGGACGTGACGGTCCTCGAGGACTCCGCCGCGCACACGACCGCCACGTGGGCCACGGCAATCCTGACCGGGCCGGCCGACGAGTCGGCCCAGACCGTCTCCTTCGCAGTCACCGGGAACACGAACGCGGCGCTCTTCGCGGTCGCTCCCGCGGTTTCGCCGGCGGGCGCGCTCTCCTTCACGCCGGCGGCGAATGCCTCGGGCACGGCGACGATCACCCTCACGTTGTCGGACGACGGCGGGACGGCGGACGGCGGCATCGACACCTCGGCGGCGCAGACCTTCGTCATCAACGTGACCGACGTGAACGACGCCCCGTCGTTCACCAAGGGGGCGGACCAGACCGTCCTCGAGGATTCCGGCGCCCAGACGGTCAACCCGTGGGCCACGGCGATCTCGCCCGGTCCCGGGTCCGAGTCGGGGCAGACGGTCTCCTTCAACGTCACCGGGAACACGAACGCCGGCCTCTTCTCGGCAGGGCCGTCGATCTCGCCGGCGGGCGTCCTGACCTACACGCCGGCCGCCAATGCGAACGGGACGGCGACGATCACCCTCACGATCTCGGACAACGGCGGGACGGCCGACGGCGGAGTGAACGTCTCGGCGGCGCAGACCTTCGTCATCAACGTCACGGCCGTGAACGACGTCCCCGCCTTCACGAAGGGCCCGGACCAGACGGTCTTCGACAACGCCCCCGCGCAGACGGTGCCGGGCTGGGCCACGGCGATCTCGAAGGGGCCGGCAGACGAGTCGGGGCAGACGGTCACGTTCAACGTCACAGGGAACACGAACCCGTCCCTCTTCGCGGCCGGCCCGGCCGTCGACGCGACCGGAACGCTGACCTACACGCCGACTCCGTCGAGCGGGGGCACGGCGACGATCACGATCACCCTGAGCGACAACGGAGGGACGGCGAACGGCGGCGTCGACACGTCGGCGGCGCAGACCTTCACGATCACGTTCAACCACGTCAACGTCGCGCCGTCCTTCACGAAGGGGGCGGACCAGGCTGCTTTCGAGGACGCGGGCGCCCAGACGGTGGCCGGCTGGGCGACGGCGATCTCGCCCGGGCCGCCGGTCGAGTCGGGGCAGACGGTCACGTTCAACGTCACGGGGAACACGAACGCGGCGCTCTTCGCGGCCGGGCCGGCGATCTCGCCGACGGGCGTCCTGACCTACACGCCGGCGGCGAACGCGAACGGGACGGCGACGATCACGATCACGCTCTCGGACAGCGGCGGGACGGCCAACGGCGGCGCGGACACTTCGGCCCCGCAGACCTTCGTCATCGCCGTGACGGCGGTGAACGACGTCCCGTCCTTCGCCAAGGGATCCGACGTGACGGTCCTCGAGGACTCCGGCGCTCACACGACCGCCACGTGGGCGACTGCCATCCTGCCGGGACCTGCGGACGAGTCGGGGCAGACGGTCTCGTTCGGCGTCACGGGGAACACCAATGCAGCGCTGTTCACCGTCGCCCCGGCGGTGTCGCCGACGGGCGTCCTGACCTTCACGCCGGCCCCGAACGCCTCGGGCACGGCGACGATCACGTTGACCCTCTCCGACAGCGGCGGAACGGCCAACGGCGGCGTCGACACCTCGGCGGCTCAGATCTTCGTCGTCACGGTCACCGACGTGAACGACGCCCCGTCGTTCACGAAGGGGACGGACCAGGCCGTTCTCGAGGATGCGGGCGCCCAGACGGTGGCCGGCTGGGCGACGGCGATCTCGCCCGGGCCGCCGGCCGAGTCGGGGCAGACCGTCGTCTTCAGCGTCACGAACAACACGAACGCGGCGCTCTTCTCGGCCGGGCCGGCGATCTCCGCGGCGGGCGTCCTCACCTACACGCCGGCGCTGAACGCGAACGGCACGGCGACGATCACGATCACGCTCCAGGACAACGGCGGGACGGCGAACGGCGGTATCGACACGTCGCCGACGCAGAGCTTCGTCATCTCGGTCACGGCGGTGAACGATCCGCCGGTGGCCACCGTCCGCGCGAACCTTCCGGCGCAGGCCGGTATCCCCATAACGTACCCGGCCGGAACGCTCGGCGGCACGGACGTCGCGAACGAGGTGGCTGCCGGCTCGGTCGTCTCCATCGTCACGACCCCGGACACGCTGTGCACGGGTTGCCAGTTGACGATCAACGCGGACGGGAGCTTCGTATTCACGCCACCGCCGTTCGCGGCCGGCACGACGGTGAGCTTCTCCTACCACGTCGCGGACACCGGGTTCCCTGGCCCCGGCGTCAGCGGCGCCGCGGCCACCGTCTCCTTCGCCGTGGCGGGACCGGCGATCTACTTCGTGAAGAACCCGGCCGTGGGGTCTGCGAACTGCACTCTGGGGAACGAGTGCAGCCTCACCGCGGCGCTGACGGCGATCGGCGCCTCGACGAACGCCCGGATCTTCATCGGGGACGCCAGCACGCACTCCCCGGGCGTCGGTGTCGTCCTGAACTCCGGCGGCTGGATCATCGGCCAGGGAGTGCCGGGCGCCAGCTTCGACGCGCTCTTCGGGATCTCTCTGCCCGCGCAGGGGGTTCTCGCGACGCGCCCGCCCATCAACCAGGCGCGTCCCACGGTCAGCGGCGCGCCGGCCACGGTGACGGCCCATGCGAGCTCCGCCATCCGTGGCTTCAACCTGAACGTCAGCGGCGGAGGCAACAAGGGGATCACCGCGAACGGCCGGAGCGGGGTCGTCGTCAGCGACGTGAACGTGACCTCGGCCGCCGGGGACGCCATCGACCTCGCGAACACGAGCGCCAGCTTCGACAACATCGTCGTCGTCGCGACGTCGGGTTCGGGCTTCAAGGCGACCGGCGGAGGGACGGTCACGGTCACGGGGTCCGCGAGCACGATCACGACGACGACGGGCACGGCCCTCCACGTCGCGAACACGACGATCGGAGCGGGCAACCTGGTGTTCCGGAGCATCTCGTCGAACGGCGGGTCGAGCACCGGGATCATCCTCGACACGACCGGCTCGGGCGGCGGCCTGAAGGTCACGGGGACGGGAAGCGCCGGATCGGGAGGGACGATCGCGAACAAGACCGGGACGGACGGGCAGACCGCGACCGGAATCGGCATCTTCCTGAACGCCACGTCGAACGTCTCCCTCGAGCGGATGCAGCTGAACGGATTCGGCAACTTCGCGATCCGCGGCTTCGACGTCGCCGGCCTCGCGATGACGAACGTCGTCGTGAGCGGGACGAACGGGAACAGCGCGGCGGAGAACGAGGGCTCGGTCGTCTTCGGCGCCGAGGTCGGAGAGACCGGAGGCGCGCGGAACGGCCTGACCGGGACCGTCACCATCACGAGTTGCGAGATCAGCGGCGGCCACGAGGACAACCTCAAGATCCGGAACCAGTCCGGGACCCTCACCCAGCTGACGATGACCTCCACGACGATCCGCGACAACACGACGGTCTCGCCCGGCAACAACGGCGTCCTCTTCCAGGCGGACGGGACGGCGGTCATGAACGTCGACGTCGTCGGCGGGAGCTTCCTGAGGAACCGCGCGAACGGGATCCAGGTGATCACGAACGGCGGCGGGACGATGGACTTCTCGACGACCGGCGGGACGTTTACCGACAACAACATCGGGGTCAACGCCGCGCACAACTCGACGGGGACCTTCCTCTTCGCCATCGGGAACGGGACCTACTCGGCGCCGACGAAACCGGGGACCGCCTCGCCGATCAACGTCAACCTCGCGAGCCAGGCGACCGGGGCCATGACCGGCACGGTCTCGGGGAACACCATCACGAACGCGAACTCGACGACGGGCCCGGGCATCCGCGTCACCACGAACGGCTCCAACGGGACGGCCCTGACGATCCAGGTCGAGGGCAACGACGTTTCGCAGATCGGGAACCGGGGCATCGAGATGATCAACCGCGACGGGAACTCCGTACTCAACGCGACGGTGCGCAGCAACACCGTGACCCTGACGAGCCCGCTCGCGGCCGACGGGATCCGGATCGACGCGGGCGCGACGTCGGGCCCGCCCGCCGACAGCGGGACCGTCTGCGCGGACGTCGCGCAGAACACGTCGACCACGGTCGGCGGGGTCTTCGGGATCCGCGTCCGCCAGAGGTTCTCGACGACGTACCGGCTCGAGTCCTACGGCGGGTCGGCAACCGACATGACCGCGGTCCAGACCTTCCTTTCGAACCAGAACAACAGCGCCAGCGTCCTCGCGGACTTCGCCGGGAGCGGCTTCCAGAACTCTGGCGCCTGCCCGGCCCCCTGACACAGGAGACGACAATGGCCGAACCCTTCCTCTCCGAAATCCGGCTCATGAGCTTCGTGTTCGCCCCCAGGGGGTGGGCCCTCTGCAACGGCCAGCTCCTTCCGATCAACGAGAACCAGGCACTTTTTTCACTCCTCGGGACGACGTACGGCGGGGACGGCCGCGTGAACTTCGCCCTCCCGGACCTGCGCGGCCGGACCCCGATCCACGTCGGGAGCGGGCACACGCTCGGGGAAAGAGGGGGCGAGCAGGCCCACACCCTCTCGATCGCCGAGCTGCCGACCCACGTCCACGTCGCGCAGGCGACGACCCTCGAGGGCGACACGCCGCTCCCCGTCGGCAACGTCCTCGCGGACTCGCCGAGCCAGCTCTACGCGGCGGCCTCGGGCCTGACGGCGCTCGGGGCCAGTACGGTCACGAACACAGGGGGGAGCCAGGCTCACCTGAACATGCAGCCCTTCCTGACGCTCAGCTTCTGCATCGCGCTGCAGGGCATCTTCCCGAGCCAGAACTGAGGAGACGCGGATGGCACAACCCTATGTCGGCGAGATCCGGATGTTCGCGGGGAACTTCGCCCCCGCGGGCTGGCAGTTCTGCGAAGGCCAGCTCCTGCCGGTCTCCGAGAACGAAACGCTCTTCAACCTCATCGGAACGACGTACGGGGGCGACGGGCAGTCGACCTTCGCCCTGCCCGACCTGCGCGGCCGGATTCCGATCCACCAGGGCAACAGCTTCATCCTCGCGGAATCGGGGGGAGCCGAGGAGATCACCCTGACGGTGAACCAGATCCCCGCGCACTCCCACGCCTTTCTCGCCTCGACGAACGTCGCGAACTCGAGCTCGCCGGCCGGGGCCCTGCCGGCGCAGTCGGCCGCGGCGGACCTCTACATCGAGGATACGGCGTCGGCGAGCCTCAGCGCTTCGTCCGTGACGTCCGTCGGCGGAAGCCAGCCCCACACGAACTTCCAGCCCTACCTCTGCGTCGACTTCATCATCAGCCTCTTCGGGATCTTCCCGTCCCCGACCTGATCCGGGAGAGAAGGAGCCGCTCATGGCAGACCCGTTCGTCGCCGAGATCCGGATCTTTCCGTTCAACTTCGCCCCGAGGGGCTGGGCCTGGTGTGACGGCCAGATCCTCCCCCTCTCCCAGAACACGGCCCTCTTCTCGCTCCTCGGGACGACGTACGGCGGGAACGGCAAGAGCAACTTCGCCCTGCCGGACCTGCAGGGGCGCGCCCCGATGCACCCGGGCCAGGGACCGGGTCTCTCGCTCCACGACCTCGGGGAGACGGGCGGGAGCGAGACGGTCACGCTTCTCGAGAGCGAGATCCCCGCCCACGCGCACAGCCTCAGGGCGGCCACGGACATCGCGGACCTCCAGACGCCGTCGGCGGCACGAGTCCTCGCGCGGTCCCAGAACGCGAACGCCTACCGGAACACGAGCCAGAATCTGACGCCGCTCGCTCCCGAGGCCCTGACCCCCGCGGGCGGCGACCAGCCGCACAACAACCTTCAGCCCTACCTCACGTTCTACTTCAACATCGCCCTGCAGGGCGTCTTCCCGCCGCGGACGTGACGGGGGCGTGACGGGCGTGGAGGCGGCGTTGAGCGAGGGAGCTCCGAAGACGGCGGCAGGCGGCGCGCGCGAGGTCTCCCTCCGCCCCGCGACGCCCGCAGACCGCGACCTCCTCTTTCGCGTCTACGCCTCGACCCGCGAGGAGGAGCTGGCGCCCGTGCCGTGGCCTGCCGAGGCGAAGGAAGCGTTCCTCCGCCAGCAGTTCGACGCGCAGGACGCCTGGTGGAGGACGCACTACGTCGGAGCGACGTTCGAGGTGGCCGTCGTCGACGGCCGCGACGCCGGGCGGCTCTACCTCTGGGAAGGGCCGTCCGAGATCCGGATCGTCGACGTCGCGCTCCTTCCCGAGGCGCGCGGCGGCGGCGCCGGGAGGAGGCTGATCCGCGACGTGCAGCGCCGCGCGATGGCCGCGGGGAAGTCCGTCACGATCCACGTCGAGCGGATGAACCCCGCGCTCGCCCTGTACGAGAGGCTCGGGTTCCGCCTCGTCGAGGACAAAGGGGTCTACCTCTTCCTCTCGTGGAGCGGCGATGCGGTCAGTTGAAGACCGCCTCGTAGCGCATCCGGCCGTCCATCGGGCCGATCGGCACGAGAAAGATGGCGAGCACGCCGAGAACGGGGTGCGCGAGGTCCCAGGTCCGTTGCGGCAGGACGGGATGGAGCGGGCCGAGGAAGAGCAGGGAGAACGGCTCCGTGCGCAGGTCCGGAACGTCGGGCCGGGGCGCGCGCGTGCCGGAGGATGCGACGGAGGCGAGAGTCAGCCCGAGGGTTCCGTCGGTGAACGTGATCTCGAAGACCGTCCCGACGTGGGGCGTGTACGTGGCCGGGGTGGGCGATTCGGGCAAGGGAACCTCCGCGAGCGGGAAGGATGCCCGCGCGGGGACCGTTCGACAAGACCGTGGGGGCACCCGGCTCGCTGCGACGGCATGGATGCGGCGCCGGCGCGCGCCGCGTGAGGAGTGACATGGACATCACACGGAAGTCGTTTCTCTCGGCCGCCACGTACGGCCTCGCCGGCCTGGCCTTTCTCCGTGCGGAGGTGTTGTCGGCCCGGCCCGTCGGCCAGGAGGAGGGGGCCGTCGACCTGCGGCGCTCCGTTGGCGAGACGTTCCGCGCCCGAAGCTCGAGCGGCACGCTCGTGGCGCTCCGGCTCGAGCGCGTGGACGAACTGCGTTCGAACGCGACCGTGGAACAGTTCCGACTGGTCTTCTCGGGGGACGAGGGGTTCGCGCTGAACGAAGGGACCTGGCGGCTGGTGACGGCGGACGGACGTCGCGCCGGCGACGTGTTCCTCGTCCCGGCGGGATCGAACGCCGCGGGAGCCCCCCTCTACCGTGCCGACTTCTGCCTGCTCGCGAGCCTCGCGCCCGCGAACCCTCCGCGCTGACGGCGCCTCAGAACGGGCGGACCGCGAAGACCGAACCGTCCTCGAGGAGGACGGTGAGCCCGCGGTCGGCCCCGGGGGCGAGGTCGACGATCGCAGGCACGGCGGCCCCTTCCTCCTTGCCGAGGAGGAGCCCGAGGGCGAGTCGGGAGAGCGCGACGAGCGGGGTCCCGTCCGCGAGGAAACGCGCGAGGACCGTCCCCTCGGGCGCGCCGGAGACCGCCGAGACCCACAGCGTTCCCTCGCCGTCGAAGCGGCACGCGGACGGGGCGTCGAGAGCGTCGCTCCCCGGGCCCTTCCTCGCGGAGAAGGGTGCAGGGCCGCTCGCCCCCGACACGGCGACGCGGCGACCGACCCCATCGGCCACGACGGCATGGACGACGCCGCGCGCGTCCGCGTCGAACGAGACGACCTCGGCCCCTTCCGGGCCCAGGGCCCGAGCTGGTCCTGCCTTGGCCTCGTCGAATGCGAGGACGGCGTTGCCGGAGGCCGCGCGCAGGACGTGCTTTCCGTCGATCCGGAGCGTCTTCACGGGTCGGCCCGCGTCGAGCGTCGCGGGCCGCGGACGGCCGGGCCTGTGGACCTGGATGATCCGGTCTCCCGTGGACACGAAGAGGTCGCCGTTCCTGCGGCGCAGGGCGATGCCCGTCGGGGGGGGCGAGGGGCGGGCGGCCTCGGCCGGAGACGCCGCGGCCGACGCGTTGGCCGCCGACAGGCGCAGGACGCGCCCGACGCCTCCGGTCGCCACGTAGAGCCGCCCGTATCGGTCCGTGTCGAGGGCCACGGGCTGGACGGCCCCGGCGACGGCGAAGCTCGGTTCGACGGCGAGCCCCCGGACCGCTCCGAGAAGGGTCGCCAGGGCGACCTCGTGGCCGAGGGGGACCGGGGCGACCTCGAACGAAAGGCGCGGCGTCGTCTCCCCGGCGAGGAGCTCGCCGAAAAGGAGAGGCTCTTCGAGGGAGACGGCGACCGGCGTCGCGGTGTGGGGCTCCGTCGCTCCCGCAGGCGTGGTCAGGGCCGATTCGAAGTCCAGCGCCAGACCCGCGAGGAGGACACCCGTGTCGTTCCTGAGCCGGGCTTCCCCTCGAAGCCGGGCCCCCTCGACGGCGAGTCGGGACAGCTCGAGACGAAGAGTGCCCTTCGCGCCGGGGACTCGGAGGAGGAACGGGCCGGAGGCGAGCAGCTCGCCGCTTCCCTCGAGGGTGACCGCGAACGCGAGACCGGGTGCGGGAACCGGAGGGGTCGCCGCCGCGCGCGTCGCGCCCGCGGCCGTCGAAGGCCCGAAGACGTGAGCCAGGGCGAGGAGCACGGCGAGCCGGTTCACGAGCCGATGGTAGCCGCCCCCGCGTCCCTGACGTGGGATGATCTCGGTCCCACCGCGATGACGACCCCTCATCAGGAGAGTCTCCCCATGAAGCAGATTCCGACGGACCTCGTTCCGGCCTTCCTCCTCGCCTGCGCGCTCGCCGCCGTCCTCGTTCCGCGGGGCGCCTCCGCAGAAAGCCGGCTCGCCTATCCGCCGACGAGGGCCGTCGACGTGAAGGACGTCCTGCACGGGGTGACGGTCCCCGATCCGTACCGCTGGCTCGAGGACGCCTCCTCCCCCGAGGTGAAATCGTGGATGGCGGCGCAGGACGACCTCGCCCGCGGGGAGCTCGGAAGGCTCCCGGTTCGCGGCAAGCTCCTCGCGCGGCTGAAGGAGCTGGCCTACCTCGATTCCGTCTCCGCTCCGATCCGGCGAGGCGCATTCACCTTCCTCCAGAGGCGCTACGCGACGAGGGAGAAGTCGGTCGTCACCTGGAAGGACGGCAAGAGCGGCGAGGAGAAGGTCCTCTTCGACCCGAACACCTGGTCGAAGGACGGGAGCGCCTCCCTCGGCGACTGGCAGCCCACCTGGGACGGCACCCGCGTCGCCTACCAGGTGAAGGCGAACAACTCCGACGAGGCGACGCTGCGGGTCGTCGAGGTGGAGACGGGGAAGGTCTCGGAGGTCGACGTCATCGAGGGGGGCAAGTACGCGAGCGCCTCCTGGACGCCCGACGGGAGCGGCTTCTACTACACCTGGCTCCCGACCGACCCGAAGATCCCGGTCGACGAGCGGCCCGGCTACCAGGAGGTCCGCTTCCACCGGCTCGGGGAGGACCCGAACACGGACCGGGTCGTTCACGGACGTCTCGGCGACCCGACGGCGTTCGTCTCCGCGTCCCTCTCGCGCGACGGGCGCTGGCTCGTCCTCTCCGTCCAGCACGGGTGGTCGTCGACCGACGTGTCCTTCCGCGACCTGTCGGACCCGAAGCAGGCGGACCGGTGGACCCCGCTCGTCGTCGGGACGGCGGCGCACTGGAGCGTCGAGGCCTTTCGCGACCGGTTCTACGTGATGACGGACGACGGCGCCCCGCGGGGGCGTGTCTACGAGGTCGACCCCGCGAGGCCCGCCCGGAAAGCCTGGCGCGAGGTCGTCCCCCAGCGCCCCGACGCGACGATCGCGGGAGTGGCGGTCCTCGGGGGCCGGCTGGCCCTGAACTACCTGAAGGACGCCTCCTCGCTCCTGGAGGTCCGCGAGCTGGACGGCACGTTCGTCCGCGAGATGAAGCTGGCCGGCCTCGGGACCGTCGGGGGGCCGTCGGGCCTGGCCGACGACGACGAGGCGTTCTTCACGTTCGAGTCGTACACGACGCCGCGCGAGATCTACTCGATGTCGATGAAGAACGGGCGGCTCGGTGTCTTCGCGAAGCTGAAGGTCCCGGTCGACCCCAGTCCCTACGTCGTCGAGCAGGTCTCCTTTCCGTCGAAGGACGGGACGAAGGTGTCCATGTTCCTCGTCCACCGCAGGGACCTGAAGCGGGACGGGAAGTCCCGCGCGATCCTGTACGGCTACGGCGGCTTCCAGGTGAGCGAGACGCCGTACTTCTCCGCGATGCTCTACCCCTGGCTCGAGGCCGGCGGCGTCTGGGCCGCCGTGAACCTCCGGGGTGGAGGCGAGTACGGCGAGGAGTGGCACAGGGACGGGATGCTCCTGAAGAAGCAGAACACCTTCGACGACTTCCTCGCCGCAGCCCGCTGGCTCTCGACGGAGAAGGTGACGAGCCCCGACCGTCTCGCGATCTACGGGGGCTCGAACGGCGGCCTCCTCGTGGGCGCGGCGATGACGCAGGACCCGAAGCCCTTCTCGGCGGTCCTCTGCGCGGTACCGCTCCTCGACATGGTCCGCTACCACCTCTTCGGGTCCGGCCGGACCTGGATCAGCGAGTACGGTTCGGCGGAGGACCCGAGGCAGTTCGAGGCCCTGCACGCCTACTCGCCCTACCACGCCGTGAAGAAGGGGACCGCCTACCCCGCGACGCTCCTCCTCTCGGCCGACAGCGACGACCGCGTCGACCCGATGCACGCGCGCAAGTTCGCGGCCGCGCTGCAGGCGGCGACGACGGGCGGGCCCGTCCTCCTGCGCATCGAGCGCAACGCCGGCCACGGCGGCGCCGACATGGTGAAGGCGTCCGTCGAGGCCCGCGCCGACGAGTACGCCTTCGTCCTCGCCCACACGAAAGGGAACTGAAACATCATGAGCACGCGCTCCACCCTCCTCGCCCTCGCTGTCGCCGTCTCCCTCGCCGCTGGGGGAACCGTCTCCGCCGAGGAGAAGGTCCCTGCGAAGGCCCCGTCCGGAGTCCGGTCCGCTGCCACGAAGCCCGGCAAGGCGGACGCGGATGCGGACAGGAAGAAGGAGCCGTTCTCGGCCGAGACGTTCGCCGGACTGACCCTGCGCGACCTCGGACCGGCCATCACCTCGGGGCGCATCGGCGACCTCGCCGTCGACCCGCTGCGCAAGGGCACCTACTACGTCGCCGTCGCCTCGGGCGGCGTCTGGAAGACGACGAACTGGGGGACGACCTTCGAGCCGGTCTTCGACTTCGAGGGCTCTTTCTCCATCGGCTGCGTGACGCTCGACCCGACGAATCCGCTCGTCGTCTGGGTCGGTACGGGCGAGAACAACAGCCAGCGCAGCGTCGGCTACGGCGACGGCGTCTACCGCTCGCGCGACGGCGGCAAGACGTGGGAGAAGGTCGGACTCGAGGCCTCCGAGCACGTCGGGAAGATCCTCGTCCACCCGAAGGACGGGAAGACCGTCTACGTCGCCGCGCAGGGGCCGCTCTGGGCCGACGGCGGCGACCGCGGTCTCTACAAGACGACGGACGGCGGCAAGACCTGGAAGGCCGTCCTGACGATCTCGCCGAAGACGGGCGTCAGCGACGTCTGGATGGACCCGCGCGACCCCGAGGTCCTCTACGCGGCGGCCTACCAGCGCCGGCGGCACGTCTTCACGCTCATCAACGGCGGACCGGAGAGCGGCATCCACAAGTCGACGGACGGCGGGGCGACCTGGACGAAGCTGTCGAACGGCCTCCCGAAGGGGGACGTCGGCCGGATCGGCCTCGCGATCCCGCCGGCCGCGCCCGACACGGTCTACGCCCTCGTCGAGGCCCGCGGCAAGGACGGCGGCTTCTACCGCTCGCTCGACGCCGGGATGAGCTGGGAGAAGCGCGCCGACTACGGCTCCGGCTCGCCGCAGTACTACCAGGAGCTCGTCCCCGACCCGAAGAACGCCGACCGCGTCTACTCGATGGACGTCTACATGAAGGTGACGGACGACGGCGGGAAGACGTGGCGCAACGCCGGCGAGAAGGCCAAGCACGTCGACAACCACGCCCTCTGGATCGACCCGGAGAACCCCGACCACCTCCTGAACGGCAACGACGGCGGCATCTACGAGACGTGGGACCGCTGCGCGACGTGGCAGTTCAAGGCGAACCTTCCCGTCACCCAGTTCTACCGCGTCGCCGTCGACGACGCGAAACCCTTCTACAACGTCTACGGCGGAACGCAGGACAACTTCACGCTCGGCGGCCCCTCGCGGACCGACAACGCTCACGGCATCCGGAACGAGGACTGGTTCGTCACGCAGCAGGGGGACGGCTTCTTCGCGGCCATCGAGCCGGGGAACCCGGACATCGTCTACTCCGAGGCGCAGCACGGCGCCCTCGTGAGGTTCGACCGCAGGACGGGCGAGCAGGTCGACATCCAGCCGCAGGCCGGGCCCGGCGAGGCGCCTCTGCGCTGGAACTGGGACTCGCCCCTCCTCATCTCGCCCCACGCGCCGACGCGCCTCTGGTTCGCGGCGCAGCGCGTCTTCCGGAGCGACGACCGCGGCAACAGCTGGAAGGCGGTCAGCCCCGACCTGACGCGGCAGGTCGACCGGAACCGGCTGCCCGTCATGGGGCGCGTCTGGAGCGTCGACGCGGTCGCCAAGAACACCTCGACGTCGTTCTGGGGGAACATCGTCTCCCTCGCCGAGAGCCCGAAGAAGGCCGACCTCGTCTACGCGGGGACCGACGACGGTCTCGTCCAGGTGACCGAGGACGGAGGCGGGAGCTGGCGGAAAGTCGCGGCCTTCCCCGGCGTTCCCGAGATGACCTACGTCGCCGACCTCGCCCCCTCGCCGCACGAGGCGGATTCCGTCTACGCGGCGTTCGACAACCACAAGCGGGGCGACTTCAAGCCCTACGTCCTGAAGAGCGCGGACCGCGGCAGGACCTGGGTTCCCATCTCGGGCGACCTCCCGGCGCGCGGGACGGTCTACACGGTGGCCGAGGACCCGAAGAAGCCCGGCCTCCTCTACTGCGGCACCGAGTTCGGCCTCTTCTTCACGCACGACGGCGGGAAGAAGTGGATCCAGCTCAAGGGCGGCATGCCGGTGATCAACGTCCGCGACCTCGCCATCCAGGAGCGCGAGGACGCGCTCGTCGCCGCGACGTTCGGGCGCGGCTTCCGGGTCCTCGACGACCTGGCGCCGCTGCGCCTCGCGACGCCCGAGACGCTCGCGAGAGAGGCGGTCCTCTTCCCGGTGCGCGACGCGTGGGCCTTCGTTCCGCGCGTGCCGTACGGCCTCAAGGGGAAGGCGTTCCTGGGCGAGTCGTTCTACGCAGCCGACAACCCGCCGTACGGCGCGGTCTTCACGACGTACCTGAAGGAAGACCTGAAGAGCCGGAAGAAGGCGCGCCAGGAGGCCGAGAAGGAGAAGGCGAAGAAGGGCGAGGACGTCCTCTACCCGACGTGGGACGCCCTGCGCGCCGAGGACCGCGAGGAGGAGCCGACGCTCCTCCTGACCGTCTCCGACGACACGGGCAACGTCGTGCGCCGGCTGACCGCCCCCGCGAAGGCGGGCTTTGCGCGCGTCGCCTGGGACCTGCGTCACCCGGCGCCGAACCCGACGGAGCTGAAGGAGCGGGAGGAGAGCCCCTGGAGCCCCGGCCCGCGCGGCCCGATGGTCGCGCCGGGGACCTATCGCGTGTCGCTCGCGAAGAGGGTCGACGGTGTCGTCACGGCGCTCGGCGAGCCGCAGCCCTTCGCGGTCGTGCCGCTCGGGGCCTCTTCGCTCGGGCCCGTCGACCGGGCCGCGGTCCTGGCGTTCTCGAAGAAGACGGCCCGCGTCCACCGCGCGGCTCTCGGCGCCGTCGAGGCGGCGAAGGAGGCGACGTCGCGTGTCGATCACCTGTCGAAGGCGCTCCTCGACACACCGTCCGCCGGCACCGAGCTCCTCGCCGAGGTGAAGAGGCTCGGCGTCGTTCTCGCCGACCTCGACGTCGCCCTGAACGGCGATCCGACTCTCGCCAGGCGCAGCGAGCCGGCGCTCCCGGGCCTCGTCGACCGCGTGCAGAACGTCGTCTACGGGCACTGGTCGACGACGACGGCGCCGACGGCGACGCAGGAGCGCGAGGTCGAGACCTCCGCAAGGGAGCTGGAGACGGCGCTCGCGACGCTCCGGTCCGTCGTGAAGGACCTCTCGGCCCTCGAGGCGAAGGCCGAGGCGCTCGGCGCGCCCTGGACACCCGGGAGGATTCCGGAGCTGAGGTAGAAAAAAGGGGGGGCCTCGCACGAGGCCCCCGCGGAGGATGGAGAGGCAGGAGAGGCTCTCTGAATCCCTCCTTGGTCTCAGGGAGAAGTTGGGGCCGGCTCGTCCCGCGGGAAACGCCCACGGGACGAAGCGACCGAAAAGCGGGACGAAGAGGGCGGTCTCACCGGACCGCCCCTTCGACGTCCGGGCGCGGCCCGCCCGACGAGGCCTCGGCGACGAGAGCGCGCTCCGTGGAGACCGCGAGCAATCGCCTGGCGACGGTCCAGTCGATCGTCGGCGTCCAGCAGGGTGACGCGACGGGCGAGACCGTCCCGTCGGGGTCGGCCCGGTAGATCGCCCAGCGGCTGATTGCATAGACGGGCATGCGGATGCGGCGGGCCACGTCGCGATCGCGTACCGAAGGGCGAGGGTTCTCCGAAGCGGGGTGGGTGTGAAGGAGCGCGGCGGCGCCCGCGGGCAGCGGCCGCTTCCAGGCGTGACTCTTCCTCTGGCTGGCGGGCGGCCACGGGAGGAGCGTCTCGCGGCCGTCAGGCCCCCTCACGAGCCACGCGGCCGTCTCGATCTCGCCGAGGCCGGCGCCCGCCGCCGCGAGGAGCGCGACGTAGAAGACGTCCCGTGACGGCCTCTCCGCGCTCGCGTCGGGCGCGAGGAGAAGCGCGGCGGTGAGGAGTGCGCCGGGTGAGCTTCTCATGATGAAGGAAAGCTGCGGTGTCCCCGATCCGGCTTCCACCCCCCGGGGACGAAGCGGGCTTTCCCGAAGATGAAGCCGGCGGTGTGGCGCGTCGCCCTCTCGCGTCCAGCTCGTACGGCGGGACGGGGCGCCTCCGGCCGTCGTGACGAGCGCCCGGTTTCCGGGTTTCGTCCCGCGAATCGGGGCTTTCGGCCCCTTTCTCTTTCGCCGCGGGCGTTCCGGCCCGAAGGTTTGGGAGTCCTTCTCCGGGTCCCTGCCCGGGAAGGCGGGAGATGAGCATGCGTTTCTTCGAACGGCCTCGACCACCGTGCACCCGATGCCCCGCCGAGCGAGAGGCGCGAGGCGGTGTCCCGGCCCCGTCCCGGTGGACGGGGTTTCGATATCGATCGGATTTCATCGTCCGGCCCGGAGGAATCGCGGCCGGACAGGCTGGAGGAACGTGTATGAACAGATACGGGAAATGGCTCGTCCTGCTCGTCCTGCCGATTCTCGTCGGGACGCTCGCCCAGGCGCAGGGCCTGCCGACCGGAACCCTGAACGGGCGGGTCTCCGAGACCGAGGGTCTCGTTCTGCCCGGAGTGACCGTCACGGCGAAGTCGCCGGCGCTCCAGGGGACCCGCACCGCGGTCACGAACGTGAACGGTGACTTCGCCATCCCGAACCTGCCCCCGGGCGACTACGTCGTCTCGTTCGTGATGCCGGGCTTCCAGCCCGTGACGCGCAACGTCAAGGTCTCGGCGAGCCAGCAGGTCGCCGTGAACACGAAGCTCTCCATCTCGTCGGTCGCCGCCGAGGCGACGGTCGTCGCCCAGAGCGAGTCGGTCTCACAGACGGCCCAGGCCGCCACGACCTTCTCCGCCGAGACGACGAAGAAGCTCCCGGTCGCCCGGACGCTGCTCGCATCGGTCGTCCTGAGCCCCGGCGTCAACGCGAACGGGCCGAGCGCCGCCGTCACGGTCTCGGGCGCCCAGTCGTTCGACAACGTCATGACGATCAACGGGGTGAACATCCAGGACAACCTCCGGGGAACCCCGAACAACCTCTTCATCGAGGACGCCATCCAGGAGACGACGACGATGACGTCGGGCGTCTCGGCGGAGTACGGCCGGTTCACGGGAGGCGTCATCAACGCGGTGACGAAGCAGGGCGGGAACGCCTTCAGCGGGTCCGTCCGCGTGAACCTGAACAACGACGACTGGCAGTCGCAGTCGCCGATCCCGGTCGTCTACGCCGACACGGTCTCGCCGACCTACGAGGCCACGCTCGGCGGACCGATCTGGAAGGACCGTGCCTGGTTCTTCGCCGCGGGGCGATACAACGAGAACGAGTTCTCGGGCCAGACGGCGGCCCCGACGAACATCTCCTTCCCGCGCACCAACACCGACACCCGGTACGAGGCGAAGCTGACGATCACCCCCTTCCAGAACCACACCCTCACCGGTTCGTACACGAACAGCACGCTCGAGCAGGACGGCTACTACTTCACGACCCTGCCGCTCCTCGACCTCGAACCGATCCACACGCGTCAGCTTCCGAACGACCTCCTCTCCCTGAACTACAACGGCGTCCTCACGTCGAACCTCTTCGTGGAGGCGCAGTACTCCAACAAGAACTTCAAGTTCGAGAACTCTGGGAGCCGCGTCAACGAGCTGATCGGTGGCACGGCGGTCCTGATCCAGGACCAGGGGCTGGCCCAGATGTACGCCCCCCTCTTCTGCGCCGTCTGCCCCGGCGCGGGTGAAGAGCGCAACAACGACAACTACCTCCTCAAGGGCACGTGGTTCCTCTCCACGAAGAGCCTCGGCTCGCACAACATCGCCTTCGGGTACGACAACTTCGGCAGCCAGCGCCTGTCCAACAACTGGCAGTCCGGGAGCTCCTGGCTCCTCTACCCGTCCTCCGTCCAGTACAGCGGCGGAGCCCTGTACCCCGTGATCGACTCGAGCTCCTACCTCGTCTTCGCGCCGATCCCGTCGATCAGCCAGGGGAGCGACATCCGGACGAACTCGCTCTTCGTGAACGACTCGTGGCGGCTCAACGACCGCTTCTCGTTCAACATCGGCCTCCGGTGGGACAAGAACGACGCCACCGACGCCGCCGGCATGACGACGGCCAAGGACAGCGCGTTCAGCCCCCGGCTCTCGGCGAGCTACGACGTGAAGGGAGACGGGAAGCTGCGCGTCTCGGCGAGCTACGCCCGCTACGTGGGGCAGGTCCAGGAAGGCTTCGCCGGGAGCGGCGCCACCGGGGCGGGTGCGCCGGCCTCGTACTACTACTACTGGACGGGCGCTCCGATCAACGACGGCGCGACCGGACCGTACGTCACGACCGACCAGGTCCTCCGGACGATGTTCGGGGCGCTCGGAGTCACCGGCCTGAACCAGTTCCCGAACGTCCCCGCCGACACGGCGTCCGTTCCGGGCGTGAACCTCCTGATCCGCGACAGCCTCGACTCGCCCTATGCCGACGAGTTCGTCCTCGGCGTCGGCGGGTCCTTCGGGCCGAACCTCGTCTACCGGGTCGACGGCGTCCACCGCAAGTTCACGAACTTCTACTCGACCCGGCGCGACACGTCGACGGGCCAGGTGGAGGACTCGGTCGGGAACGTCTACGACCTCGGCCTCTACGAGAACTCGACCGAGCCGGAGCGCGAGTACACGGGCCTGCACTCCTCCGTCGGGTGGCGCATGGAAGGCCTCAACCTCTCCGCGAACTGGACCTGGTCCCGGATGCGCGGGAACTTCGTCGGCGAGAACGCCGGCAGCGGTCCGCTCGCCGCGACCTTCGACAACTACCCGGAGTACTTCGACGTCGCGTGGAACGCGCCCCGCGGCGACCTCTCGCAGGACCAGCGCCACCGCGTCCGTCTCCTGGCGAGCTACGACTTCCGGCTCGGGATGCTCGGGATCACGCCGGGCCTCGTCCAGTCCTACGACAGCGGGACGCCGTACGGCGCCGTCGGCAACGTCAACAGCGGAGCCTACGTGACGAACCCCGGCTACTCGGCGCCCCCGGCCACCGTTCAGTACTACTTCACGTCGCGCGACGCCTACCGCACGGACGACGTGTGGGCCACGAACCTCTCGCTCAACCTGAGCGCGAACATCGGGCCGGTCGAGGTCTTCGTCCAGCCGCAGATCCTGAACCTCTTCAACAACGACGCCGTCATGTACCCGAACACGTCGGTGTCCGTGGGGACCGGAGCGACGCCGAACGCGGCGGGTCTCGTCCGCTTCGACCCCTTCACGACGACCCCGGTCGAGTGCCCCCAGACCGCATCCGCGGCCGAGTGCCGGGCGATGGGAGCGAACTGGAAGAAGGGCGCCAACTTCGGCCGGCCCACGACGGGCGCGGCGAACGCCTTCTCCCGCTCGGGCTCCTTCCAGGGAACGCGTCTCTGGTTCGTGTCGATGGGAGTCCGCTTCTAGTCCGGCGACCTCTCCCGTGATCTCCCGGCGCCCCCCGGCCTTCGGGCAGGGGGGCGCCTTCGTTCGTCGGACCGCCGGGTCAGGACTCGAGCGGGACGGCCTGCTCCCCGGCGGGACCGCCGGGGAGGACGCGCCCTTCGGCGCCGGGGACCGTCGGCCTGCGGAACGACTTCAGGGCCCAGCGGTAGGTCGCGCTCAGGGTGAGCTTCGTCCCGTCGCGGAGCGCGACGACGTAGTCGCCGTTGAACCACGGCTCCAGCTCCTTCACCCGCTCGATGTTGACGATCGTGGAGCGGTGGATCCGCAGGAAGCGCCGGCCGTCGAGCTTGCCCTCGATCCCCTGCATCGTGTCGTGGTAGGCGTGGGTGGCTTTCCCGACGTGGAGGAGCACGTTGTTGCGCGCGGCCTCGACCCAGTCGATGTCGGCGACCCTCACGAAGAAGCTCCGGCCGTCCTGCCGGACGAGGAGCCAGACCGGGTACGAGCGCAGGGCCCGCAGCTCGTCGACGAGGGTGGAGAGGCTCTCGAGCGCCTCTCCCGCCTGGCGGTCCCTGAGGCGCGCGCGCACCCGCTCGAGGGTGGCGTGGAGGCGCTCCTGCCCGAACGGCTTGAGGATGTAGTCGAGGGCGTGGACGTCGAACGCGCGAACGGCGTACTGGTCGAACGCGGAGACGAAGACGAGGGCGGGAAGCTCGCGCGGGCCCAGCGTCTCGAGGACGCCGAAGCCGTCGAGACCCGGCATCTGGACATCCAGGAAGACGACGTCCGGTCTGGTTTCCTGGATCGCGAGGACGGCCCGAAAGCCGTCCTCCGCCTCGCCGACGACCTCGACGCCGTCCTCGCGGGACAGGAGATTGCGCAGCCACTCGCGGGCGAGCGGCTCATCGTCGACGACGAGCGTGCGGATTCTCATGGCGGACTCCGATCGCGAGTTCACTTGGGACCGGATACGCGAAGCCCGTGCCCGGGGTTTCGGAGAAGGGGGCGCCGGGATGAGGATCGGGACGAATGGTCCCGCTCAGTGCTCCTCGGGGACGGCGTGCGAACGGCCGTCGGGGCTCTCGGCACGGGGCTCAGGGGGGAGCGGAGGCTTGCGGAGCGCCTTCAGTACCGAGCGGTAGGAGGCGCTCAGCGTCAGCTTCGTGCCGTCGCGCAGGGTGACGGCGTAGTCGCCGTTGAACCAGGGCTCGAGCTCCTTCACCCGCTCGATGTTCACGATCGTGGAGCGGTGGATCCGCAGGAAGCGGCGTCTGTCGAGCCGGGACTCGATCCCCTGCATCGTGTCGTGGTAGGTGTGCGCGGCCTTGCCGACGTGGAGGACGACGTTGTTGCGGGACGCCTCGACCCAGTCGATGTCGGCGGACTTCACGAAGAAGCTCCTTCCGTCCTCGCGGACGAGGAGCCAGAGAGGCGCCGCGCGCAGGGAGCGGAGCTCTTCGACGAGCGACGAGAGGCTCTCGATCGCGTCGCCCGCGGCCGCCGTCCGGAGGCGGGCGCGGATGCGCTCGAGCGTGGCCCGGAGCCTCTCCTGCCCGAACGGCTTCAGGATGTAGTCGAGGGCGTGCACGTCGAAGGCGCGCAGGGCGTACTGGTCGTAGGCGGTGACGAAGACGAGCGCAGGGACATCCCGCGGACCGAGCATCTCGAGGACGCCGAACCCGTCGAGGCCCGGCATCTGCACGTCCAGGAAGACGACGTCGGGCTTCAAGTCCTGGATCGCGACGACCGCGCGAAACCCGTCCCCGACCTCGCCGACGACCTCGACGTCGGGCTCGAGAGAGAGGAGGTTTCGAAGCCACTCGCGGGCGAGCGGTTCGTCGTCCGCGACCAGGGTCCGAAGTCTCATGGCGTCCTTTTCCGCGTGGCGGTCTCCTCCGGATACGCACCGAACAGGCCGCGGGTTTCGCCCGGGCGGGCGAAGGGAACGAGCAGGAGCGCCCGGAAGCCGTGCTCGCCCGCCGGGCCGGTCTCGAGCGAGGCCGCGTCCCCGCAGAGCTGCACGAGCCGGTTGCGCGCGTTCGAGAGGCCGACGCCGTCCGAGGGAGGGAGAGCCCCCCCGTCGGCGCCGGGGGCCTCGTCGCGAACCTCGACGGCCAGGGAAGGCCCGTCGCGCCACGCCGACACGGCGAGGGTCCCGGGTCCCGGGCACCTCGAGATGCCGTGCTTGACGGCGTTCTCGACGAGCGGCTGGAGGACGAAGGTCGGCACAGCGGCGCCGAGGGCCTCCTCGGTGACGTCGAAGGTCACGGTGAGCCGGTCCCGGAATCGGGTCTTCTCGATCTCGAGGTATCTCTTCAGGAAGTCGATCTCGCTCGAGAGCGGGGCGACGTGCGTCGCGTCGCTGGCGAGGCTCGCCCTGAGGAGGTCTCCGAGCTGAACGAGAGTCCGGGCCGCGGCCGCCGGATCGAGCCGGATCAGCGGCAGGATTCCGTTGAGCGTGTTGAACAGGAAGTGCGGGTGCAGCTGGGTCCTCAGCGCCGCGAGGCGGGCTTCCGCCAGCTGCGCCTCGAGGCGCGCCGATCGCAGCTCGGAGGCGCGGGCTCGCCGCGCCAGATCGAGGACGAGGAGGACCGACGCGAGGAGGAGGTAAGTGCCCGCCTCCGCGGGGAGCTCGCGCACGAGGCGGGAGGACAGGGCACCGGGCGCGAGGGTCCCTTCGAAGCGGACGCGCGAGAGAAGGGGCTGCGCGAGGACGACGACGAGGCCGGCGGTCGCCGCCGCGGCGGAGAGATGCACGGCAACGGCGACGAACGGCCTGCGGGAGAGAGGATGCCGCCGGTAGAGGAGGAGGATCGCCGGCGTCAGGAGCGCCCAGACCGTGGAGCGGACGAGCGAGGGGACGTAGAAGGCCACCGCGGAGGCGGCCGCCGGGGGTCTCCCGGCGATCGACCGCAGGTGCTCCTGGGAGCCGTAATAGAGGCCGGTGGCCAGCCAGAAGCCCGCGGCGAGCAGGGCGAACCGGACGGGCCGGTCGAGCAGGGGGGCCGATCGCGCGTGGAAGGGCCCCGCGGCCGAGGGCGCCCGGGCGGGGGCCCCGCCGGCGTGCGGCGCCGGTTCGGGAGCCGGGGAGGGCGGGACGGGCAGGTGTGGAAACCGAAGCAGGGCGTCGAGGTCTCCCGACGCGCTCCACGTCACCTGCACGGAATGCCGCGGGCCGAAGGCGCGCTCGAGCCGCTGCCTGGCGGCGGAGATCGCGGCGTCGTCGACCACGAACGACCCGGCGCCGGAAGAGGTGGGCGCCGAGCTCCGGACCCGGAGGACGACGTCCCCGCTCTCCATTCGGCCCGTCACCTCGAGGAAGGCCGCTCCGGGCCGCCGGAAGACGCCCGCCGCCAGCGCGGCCTCGACGAAGGGCTTCAGGACGAGCGCGGGGACCGCGGCGTCGAGGACACCGGGCGCGACGTCGATGAGGACCGACAGGCGGTCGGAGACGCGCATCTCCTCCAGGACGAGGAAGCAGCGGATGTACTCGGCCTCGTCGCGGACGGGGACGAGGCCGGACGCGCCGCGGCGGAACCCGAGCCTGAGAAGCGTGCCGAGGCGGACCACGGCGTCGCAGGCCGCGTCCGGGCGCGTCGCGACGAGCGGCAGGAGCGCGTTCAGCGTGTTGAAGAGGAAGTGGGGGTCCACGCGGACCCGCAGCGCCTCCAGGTGCGCCGCCGTCAGCTCGCGGCCGAGCGCGACCGCCGCCAGGCCGCGCCGCCTCTCGCGCCGGAAGAGCGCGAGCGCGGCCGCGGAGCAGACGAGGAGCGCGTAGATGAAGAGGATGTCGTGCAGGTTGTAGCGAAACGTCCGGCCGGTCCTGAGGAACACCGCCTCGAACGATTCGAGCGGTCGCACCGTGACGTGGAGGCCGATCTGCATGACGAGGACGGCCACGCCGCCGAGCGCGAAGGCCGTGGCCGCGTGCCAGAGGGCGGCGCGAAGCACCGTCCCCCTGCGGAAGGGGTGCCGTTCGAGGACGTGGAGGAGGATGGGCGCGAGCGCGGCGTACGAGACGTGGGCGAGGACGTTCGAGGCGGCGAGGATCCTGCGCGAGGAGAGCGTGACGCCCGTGGCGAGGAGGATCTCGGCGACGCCGAACAACGTCAGGACCAGAAGCACCCCGCAGAGCGTGACCCAGGCCATCCGGGGATGGTCGAGCCACGCGAGGAAGCGCTTTCCCCCGGTACCAGGTCCTCTCTCCGGGTGTCGGTCCACGTCATCTCCCCGGCGCGGACGCCTCAGGGGAGGAGTCTGGCGTCAGGGCGTGGCCGCGGGACCAGATACGGGACGAAAGGCACGATTCGGAGGACGAGAGGCCCGAAACGAAGGACGGATTGGTGAGCCCCTCGGGTGCCGCCCTGTTCCCTTGACCCCTTCAGGCGCCTCGGAGCCGGTTCCCGACCTTGCGCAGGGCGCCGGTCAGGAGCTGGGCTTCGCGCGGCGTGAGCCGGGCGCGCAGCAGCGGGGAGAAGAGCTCGAGGAGAACGGCGTCGTCGTCGCGTCCGAGGAATCCCGACGCGGAGAGGGTGGCCGCCAGCTCCTCGCGGAGCCGACGCAGGGAGGAGGCCCCGGCCGGGGCCGGGACCGCGGAAGCTCCGGCACGCGGCGCAGCGCCCCCGGCCGCCAGGAGCGCGAGGGAGCTCGCCACGGCCTGCGCCAGGTTCAGGACCGGGAAGCCAGGGCGCGTGGGGATGGCGAGCCGCCCCGCGGCGCGGCGCACCTCCTCCGTCGTCAGGCCCGAACGCTCGGGGCCGAAGGCGAGGACGACGCGGCCCTCCCGCGCCGCCCGTCGCGCCGACGCCCAGGTCCAGGCGGGAGGGAGGCCCCGGACGTTCCTCCCCCGAAGCGACGAGAGCGCCAGGAGCGCGGAGGTCCCCTCCTCGGCCTCGTCCCACGAGCTGAGTCGAGGTGCCGTTTCGAGGAGGTCCTCGGCTCCGGAAGCGAAGGCCCGGGCGTCCTCGTGGGCGGCGTCGGTCCGCGGCTCCAGGAGGAGTAGCCCCGCGCCGAACGCCTTGCAGGCGCGTGCGGCCGAGCCGAGGTTCCCGGGGCTGTGGGTCCGCGCGAGGAGGACGTCGACGCTCACGCCTGCATCATCTTCCAAAGGAGAGGGCGGCTCGTCCAGAATGCCCGCCATGGCACGTGAAAGAACCGAAGGGGAGCAGAAGGCGGTCGAGACGATTCTCAGGGCCCTCGCCCACAACCTCCAACGCCTCCAGGAAGAGGCGGAAATGCAGGCGCTCAGGGGCGAGGTCGACGCCGGCGTGCAGAAGGGCCTCGCGATGGCCCTGCGCGAGACGAACAACATGCTCCCGCGGCGCAAGAGGGTGAAGTGAGCGGAGCGGGCGGGCCATGAGCGAGGTGACGAGGAAGATCGACGCGGCGGTTGCGGATCCGGACGTCCCCCACGCCGGGGGCGTGGAGGAGCTCGTCCCGCTCGACCCGGACCACCCGGGCTTCAAGGACGAGGTCTACCGGGCGCGGCGTAACGCCATCGCGCGCCTCGCTCTCGAGTACCGTGAAGGGGACCCGCTGCCGCACGCGGAATACACCGGGGAGGAGCACGCCGTCTGGCGGACGGTCTGGGCGCACCTCGCCCCGCTCCACGAGAAAGCCGCGTGCCGGGAATGGAAGGAGAGCTCCGCCGCGCTCGCGCTCGATCGCGAGCGGGTGCCGCAGCTGGCCGAGGTGAACGCGTCGCTGAAGCGGGGAGCGGGCTTCCGGATGCTCCCGGTGGCCGGCCTCGTCTCGGGTCGGATGTTCCTCGGAATGATGGGAAAGGGGGTCTTCCTCTCGACCCAGTACATGAGGCACCACTCCGTGCCGCTCTACACGCCGGAGCCCGACGTCGTCCACGAGCTCGTGGGGCACGCCGCGAGCCTGTTCCACCCCGGGATCGTGAAGCTCTCCCGCCGCTTCGGCGAGGCGGCGTGGCGCGTCGACGACGCCGCGCTGAAGCGTCTCGAGTACCTCTACTGGTACACGCTCGAGTTCGGCCTCGTGGAGGAGGACGGAGTGCGCAAGGCGGTCGGGGCGGGGCTCCTGTCGTCGTTCGGCGAGCTCGGGGACTTCGAGACGCACGCAGAGATCCGGCCGCTCGACTGCGACGAGGCGGCGTCGATCCCCTACGACCCGACGAGGTACCAGAAGGTCCTCTTCGTCTCGCCCTCCTTCGAGCGGATGGTGGAGGACGTCTCCACCTGGCTCGAGCGGCAGTGACGCCCGCGATGCCGCGCCTGATCGACCTCTCGCCGCCGCTCTCGTCGCGCCTCGCCGTCTGGCCGGGGGACGTGGCGTTCTCGAGGGCCGTGACGTCTCACCCGGACGGGACGACGTTCTCCTCGATCGCCACGACGCTCCACGTCGGCTCCCACGCCGACGCCCCGCTCCACATGGTGCCCGGGGCGCCGTCGATCGACGCGGTCGCGCTCGAGACCTGGATCGGCCCGTGCCAGGTCGTCGAGGCGCGCGTCGGGCCGCGAGGGCGCGTCCGTCTCGAAGACCTCGCCGCGCCTCCGGCGGCGCCGCGGCTTCTCGTGAAGACGGGGACGTTCCCCGATCGCGAGCGGTTCTCGGGCGACTTCGCGGGGCTGGCCGCGTCTCTCGCCGGGGAGCTGGCCGACCGGGGCGTCGTTCTCGTCGGAATCGACACGCCGTCCGTCGACCCGTGCGAGGACGAGACGTTCGAGGCCCATCGGGCGCTCGTGGGTGCCGGCATCGCCTGGCTCGAGGGGCTCGTTCTCGCACACGTCTCGCCGGGCCTTTACGACCTCGTCGCGCTGCCGCTCCGGATCGAGGGGGGCGACGGCTCCCCGGTGCGCGCGGTTCTCGTCGCGCCCTGAGGCTCCCGGGTCTTTCCGCCGCGACGCCGAAAAGCTGCGAAGATAAGGGGTTGGGCATGCGACGTGTCGACAGCCTGAAGCGCCAGATGCTGCGCGACGCCGTCCGGGAGAACCTGGAGGTGATCGAGGGCCGTGCCCCGGCGGGCCTTCGCAGGGGGGGGCGGTGGGCGCGGGCCGGCGTTCGCGCCGTGGCGCTGGTGGGAGTCCCCCTCGCCCTGTTCGCCTCGATCAACGCCTTCTCCGGTGGAGGGGCCTCCTCGCCGGAGGTCGTCGTCGTCCCGCAGCGGACGATCGTCCCGTCTCCGGCGGAACCCGGCCTGGAAGCCGTCTCCTGGCCCGCACCGAAGTCGATCGACCCGACGCTCTTCCACCTCGACGTGAAGACGATCGTCCTCGATGCCGGGCACGGCGGGACGGACCCCGGCGCCTTGACCGCCGACGGCCTGCCCGAGAAGGAGATCGCACTCGACGTCGCCGAGCGGTTGCGGGGCAAGCTGGGCGGCGGCCTGTTCCGCGTCGTCATGACGCGGGAGGGCGACGAGACCGTCTCGCTCCGGGAGCGCGCCCGGCGGGCCCGGGACGCGGGGGGGGACGTGCTCGTCTCGATCCACCTGAACTCGATCCCGCGCGCCGGCGAGGGCGGCATCGAGACGTACTTCCTCGGCCCGACCGACGACCCGGTGATCCGGCAGCTCGCGAGTACCGAGAATCGCTCGTCGGGCTATTCTCTTTCCGATTTCAGGGGACTTCTGGAAGGGGTCTACGTGGACGTGCGCCAGGCGGAGTCGAGAAAGCTCGCGGAGTCGGTCCAGGGCGAGCTGGTCGCCTCGCTCCGGAAGATCTCACCCGGGGTCGGGGACCGGGGCGTCAAGAGCGCCCCGTTCGTCGTCCTCATCGCTTCCGAGATGCCGGGAATCCTCGCGGAGGTCTCCTGCGTCTCGCACGCGGAGGAGGCGCGCCTCCTGCGGGACGAGGCGTTCCGGGAGACCATTGCCGATGCGCTCGCGCGGGGGGTGCGCGCCTGGGCGGACGCACGAAACCTCGCGGGAGCGGGAAGGAGCGGGAACGGATGAGCGGGAAGAAGGACGTCTTCCACGTCGGGATCGACCTCGGCACGTCGCGCAGCGCGATCGCCGCCTCGAACGGGGAGCACCACGTGGTGGAGAGCTACGTCGGCTGGCCGGTGGACATGGTCGCGCGAAAGGTCGTCAAGAAGGCGGTCCTCTTCGGGCACGAGGCTCTCGAGAACCGGCCGATGCTCGACCTCCACCGCCCGCTGGAGCGGGGCCTCATCAAGGAAGGCTCCCCCAAGGCCGAGGCGGCCGTGCGGGAGCTCCTCGCACACCTCATCGAGAGGGCGGGCGGGGCCGGCAAGACCGTCCACGCGGTCGTCGGGGTCCCGGCCGAGGCGATGCGCGTCTCGCGGCAGCACCTTCGCAACGCCGTGAAGGGGGTGGCCGACAGCCTGCTCCTCGTCTCGGAGCCCTTCGCCGTGGCCTACGGAATGGACGCGCTGCTGCACACGATGATCATCGACATCGGCGCCGGGACGAGCGACTTCTGCGTGATGAACGGCCGCTACCCGACCGACGACGACCAGCGGACCCTCACCCACGCCGGCGACTCGGTCGACGAGCAGCTCGTCCTCCAGATCCGCGCCCGCCACCCCGAGGCGAATTTCTCGATCCACATGGTGCGCGACTGGAAGGAGAAGCACAGCTTCGTCGGCGAGCCGAAGGGGCCCGTCGTCGTCGAGGCGCCGGTCCGCGGAAAGCCGACGAGCCTCGAGATCACGGCCGAGATGAGGAAGGCGTGCGAGAGCCTCGTGGGGCCGCTCTCGGAGACGATGCTCGACCTCCTTTCGCGCGTCGACCCGGAGTACCAGCAGCGCGTGAGGAACAACATCGTTCTCGCCGGGGGCGGGTCGCAGATCCCCGGGCTCGCCGCGGCCCTCGAGCGGACGCTCGAGGACGTGGGGGGCGGAAAGGTCCGGGCCGTGGAAGACCCGGTCTTCGCCGGCGCCAACGGGTCCCTGGCCATCGCGGCGGACGCCCCCGAGGGCGACTGGGAGCGCCTCGCGGGATGAGCGGAGAAGACCTCACCGCCTCGCGCGTGAGGCGCATGCTGCCGTCGGTCTCCGAGGTCCTGAAGGAGCTGACGGCCCGTGCGCCGATCGAGCCGGAGATCGCCTTCCGCGCGGCCCGGGAGATCTGCGCCGAGGAGCTGAAGCGGATCCGGGACGCGGGAGGCGAGAGCATTCCGCTGGAGGACCTCGTCCAGCGCGCCTTCCTTCGGGCGACGGGCGCCGACGCGAACACCCCCCCGGCCCCGGCGCCGCCGTCCCCGTTCGTAGCCCCGCCTCCTCCGATCCCCGGGCCGGTGGCCCACGCGCCGGTCCCGGAGGCCCCGCAGGACGTGGAGGACCCCTTCAGCGAGACGACGGGCGCCATGGACCTGCGCTGGGATCGCGACGCGCGAGAGCCTTTCACCGAGTCGGCGGTCCCCGGCGCGCCCCTCACGAGCGGGCTTCCTGAAGCATTCCAGCCGACCGAAGTGGTCCCGCCGATCTCCTTCGCGGTCGAAACGGAGCCGTATCGGGAGGAGCGCCCGGAGATGCCGGTCCCGTTCGCGCTGCCCGCCGAAGACGCCCAGGGATCCACCGGACAGGAACCGGCGCCGGCGTCGATGGTGGACGCGATGATGGAGCCGGAGCCGGAGCCGGAGCCGGCGATGCCGGCGTTTTCCACCATAGAAGGCGGCGCCCAGGACGGTCCCGGAAACGAGACCCTCGCGCGCCTGTCGCGGGAGGCGAAGGCGATCGACCTCAATGCCGTATTCCCGAAAGGCCCCGTACCCGGCGCCGTCCCGTTCGCCCTTCCGCCGACGGAGCCGGAAGAGAGCCGGGCGGAAAGCCAGGAGCCGAAGCCATTCGAGGACGACGAAGACACCGTTCTGACGATTCCGCGCACGGGCCGGTCCGGCCGGCGCGAGGATGGGGGCGGGCTGCGCGTCGGGCTCGTCCTCGGGATCGTCGCGGGTCTCGTCGCGCTGGCCGGCCTCGGCTACCTCCTCGTCGGGCTCTGGGTCGAGAGGGACGCGACGCCGCCGCCGGTGGCGGAGGCGACCTCGTCGCCCGTTCCCGGGCCGGCAGGGCCGTTCGTCGGGGTGGCCGGCGGGAGCGAAGCGCCCGCCGCCTCTCCCGTCGTCGAGGGGGCGGTCCCCGCCACGACCGAGCCTGCTGTTCCCTCTGCCCCTGCGGACCCGACGGGAACGGGTGCCGCTGCGGGGGGAGCGGTCTTCGCGACGCCGAGCCCCTCACCCGCGTCGGCGGTCGTGCCGACCGTCGTCCCCGTCCCGGTCGCGCGGATCGCCCCGACCCCCGTCCAGGGTGTCGCTCCCGCCCCGGCTCCGGTCTCGACTGCTCCGATCCCGCCGGCGTCCGCGGCGGCTCGACAGAGCCGGGACGGGCTCGTCGTGACGAAGGACCGGGCCGGGCAGCCGCAGGTCTTCTCGATCCACTTCACCTCGTACAGGGACCGTGCGTCCGCGGAGCGCGACCTGAAGCGAGTCCAGGGCCTCGTCGGGCGCGAGGGCTACGTCGCCGAGGTCGACCTCGGAGAGAAGGGCGTGTGGCAGAGGGTCATGATCGGCGCCTTCGCGACGGCCCAGGACGCCAAGGCGGTGCGCGAGGAGCTCGTGGCGAAGGGGACGCGCGACATGGGATGGGTCTATCGGGTGGTCGGGCCCGAAGGTTCCCAGCGCCGCTGAGGACGGTGCGGGTGCGGCGTCTCCCGTGACGCGCAGCCGGACGGGGCCGCAGGGCGCTACGGGTTCGTCTGCCAGAGCTCGAGCGACGTCGGCAGGACGCGAACGTCGAGCTTCAGGAGGCCGACGATCGCCTGCGCGACGTCCTCGGGGTGGATCGCTTTCGCCGCGTCCTTCAGGAAATCTCCCCGGCGGGCCATGTCGGTGGCGACGGTCGAGGGGAGGATGCAGGTGACGCGGACGTCGTACCCGCGGACGTCCTGCAGCATCGCCTCGCTCAGGCCGGCGAGGCCGAACTTGGAAGCGCAGTAGGCGGCTCCCCCGGCGAAGCCCCGGCGGGCGGCGGTCGACGCGACGTTGACGACGTGGCCCCGGCGGCGGTGCTTCATTCCGGGCAGGATCGCGCGGGCCAGGAGAAACGGCCCCCGCAGGTTCACGGCGATCGTGTGGTCGAAGACGAGGGCGTCGAGCCGGTCGACCGGGCCGTGCGTGTAGACGCCGGCGTTGTTGACGAGGACGTCGATCGGGCCGAGCTGCTGCTCGGCGGCCGCCACACAGCGCGAGACGCTTCCTTCGTCGGAGACGTCGCCCGCCAGGACGGCGCTCTTCACGCCGAGGGCGTTCACTTCCTTCTCGACGGCGACGAGGTGGGCACCCGTCAGCCCCATGAGCGCGACGTGGGCCCCTTCACGGGCGAGCGCGAGGGCGACGGCCCGGCCGATGCCGCGGCCGGCGCCGGTGACGAGGGCGACGGAATCCCTGAGCTCCATCGGATTCCTCCGCGGACGATCTTATCCGGTCGCCGGACCGCGCGACGCAAGGCCGAGGAGGCGAGGTCGTTGCGACCGGGCCTGACCTGAGCCATGCTGCCTCCAGATGGCCCGGCGGCTGAGCGCGTTCGTTTTCGTGGCCCTCGCGGCGGCCCTCGTCGTCCTGCCGGCCCGCGGACAGATGGTGGACGTGCTTCGGGTCGAACGGTTGCCGGCGAGTCTCGCCGGGACCTGGGAGTTCGCGCTCGGGGACCCGCCGGGTGGCGTCGCCGAGCTGGACGCGCTGCCGTTCCGGCCCATTCCGGTTCCCGGTACCTGGCAGAGGGGGGGCGTCCCGGGTCACGGCACCGGCTGGTATCGGGTGACGTTCGATCTGGACCCTTCACTGGCGATCGTCCCGCTCGCCTTCGCCTGCCCCCAGATCCGGGACGCGGACGAAGTGTTTCTCGACGGTCAGCCGATCGGGCGGACGGGGGAGTTTCCGCCCGACTACGACAAGGGGACCGTCGTCGAGCGGATCTACGAGCTTCCCCCGTCGAGGACGGCGATTCCCGGCCGCCACACGCTCGCGGTGAGGATCTTCAACGCGGGCCCGCGGGGAGGCGGGATCACCGGCGAGCCGCGCATCGACTCCGTCTCGAGGGCCTTCCACGGCCGGGCGTTTCGCGAAGCGCCCCGGGCCTTCCTCGCGGCGGCCTTTGCAGCGCTCGGCCTCTTCTCGCTCTTCTTCTTCCTGCGCGACCGCGGGCAGGCCGACTTCCTCTACTTCTTCCTCACGACGACGGGGACGGCCGTCTTCATCGTCTCCTGGCTCTCTTTCTGGGCGATCTCCGGGCTGCCGCTCACGTTCCTGTTCCGCGTCGGGCACGCCGGAATGTTCGCCGTCCCCGCCATGACGCTCCTCTTGTACCTGAAGTTCTTCGAGCGGCCGCTCGCGCGACGCCACGTCGCCCTCCTCTCCGCGCAGGGAGCGGGAGCCGCGGCGTGTCTCCTCTGGCCCCGTGCCGACGACCTCTACTACCTCCTCCCGCTGGCCTTCGCTCTCGGCGCGACCGCCGCTGCCGACGTCGTCACCCACCTCGCCGTCGCAGCCCGGCGGCGTGCCCCGCACGCGCGGCTCGTCCTCGCCGCGACCGTCCCGGCCGCCGCCGCGGCCGCTTTCGACGGCGCGGGCGTCCTGGGCCTCGGAATCGGCGGCTCGGTGGAGTTCGCGCTCTCGGGGCCGGCCAGCTTCGTCCTGATGAGCTGTTTCCTCGCCGCGATGGCCGACCGGCTGGCGCGGCTGCGCCTGGCCGCCTCGACGGACCCGCTCACCGGGCTCGCGAACCGCGCCGTACTGTTCGACCGGCTCAGCCTCGAGATCGCGCGCGCCCGCCGGCACGCGCACCCTGTGGCGCTCGGCATCCTCGATCTCGACTCCTTCAAGCTCTTCAACGACCGCTACGGCCACGTGGCCGGGGATCGCCTCCTCGTCGCCGTCAGCCGGGCTCTCCTGGAGTCGATCCGCGACACCGACCTGGCCGCCCGCTTCGGCGGGGACGAGTTCGTCGTCCTCCTCCCGGAGGCCGACGCGACCCAGGCCGTGACCTGCCTGGAGCGGATCCGGCTTCGCATCGAGCGGGCGAGGGTCGCGGGAGCGGAGGAGGGCGACACCGCGTCGGCCGGAATCTCCGTTTTCGATCCCACCGTCCGGTCGAGCGTCTCGGTTTCGGCCTGGCTGCGGCAGGCCGATGCCGCCCTCTACGCGGCGAAGGCCGCCGGGCGCAACCGCGTCCTCGTCGCGCACGGAGCCCCTCCGGCCGCCTCGTCCGTGGGCAGCTCGGAGATCCGCGCCGCACCGGTGCGGCGCGCGCCCGGCACCTCCGACTGAGGCCGAGCGTGCCGCCCGCCGACTCCCGCCCCCCCCTCGGAGACGGAGCGCGTCTCCCGCGACTCCTGCTCGACGACGGAGCGGTCCTCGCCCTCGACAAGCCCTCTGGCGTCTCGATGGCGACCTCGAGCCGGCCCGGCAGGTCCGAGCCGGACGTCGTGGCCCGTCTCCTCGAGGCGTGCGGTCTCGCGGTCCCGCAGGTCCTTCCGCTCCTCGTCCACCGGCTCGACGAGGGAACGTCGGGCGTCGTCCTGCTCGCCAGGGACGCCGCGACGCACCGGCACCTCTCGAAGGCCTTCCAGGAGCGCGCTGCACGCAAGACGTACCGCGCGCTCGTCTGGGGGCACCCCGTTCCCTCGCGGGGCCTCGCCGACGCGCCGCTCGGGCGCGACCCCAGGGATGGCCGAAAGATGGCGGTGCGTGAAGGCGGAAAGCCGGCGGTCACCCGATGGACGACGCTGCGGCGCTACCCGTCGGTCGCCGACCTCGAGCTGACGCCGGAGACGGGGAGGACCCATCAGATCCGCGTCCACCTCGCGGCGAAGGGCCACCCGATCGTCGGCGACGACTTCTACGGAGGAGGGACCCGGTGGCGCGGGGTGCGCGATCCGGTCGCGCGCGGCGCCTTCGCCGCGGTCGCGCACCCGCTGCTTCACGCCGCCCGCGTCGTCGTCGCCTCACTGGGCCTGGACGTCGAGGCGCCGCTTCCCGCCGAGTACTCCGGGCTCCTGGCGCTCCTGGCGGGCTGAGACCGAACGCGGGCCGCTGCGGCTACTCGTACCGGAGCGCCTCGATCGGGTCGATCGAGGCGGCGCGCAGGGCAGGGTAGAAGCCCGAGAGGAGGCCGACGGCGCCGGAGACCCCGGTCGAGAGGAGAAGCGACCAGGCGGTGACGACGGTCGGCCAGCCCGCGGAGGCTGCGACGATTTTCGCGATCGCAACGCCCAGGACCACGCCGAGGATTCCTCCGAGGGCGCTCAGGGTGAACGCCTCGACGACGAACTGGACGAGGACGTCCCTGCGCCGCGCTCCGATCGCGCGCCGGATCCCGATCTCGCGCGTCCGCTCCAGGACCGTGGCGAGCATGATGTTCATGATCCCGATGCCGCCGACGAGAAGCGAGATCCCGGCGATGCACCCCATGACGACGTTGAAGAGCCGCTGAGTTCTCTGGCTCTGCGCGAGGAGCGCCTCCGGGACGACGATCTCGAAGTCGGCCGCGCCGCCGTGGAGGCGGTCGAGGAGGGCGGACGCGAGCCGTGCGGCCTCGGACGGAGACGTCCCGTCCTCGAGCTTCACGACGAGCTCGGAGAGGGGCGACTCGAGAGGGTCGCGGTCCAGCTTGCGAAGAACCGTCGTGTAGGGGACGAGGATCTCGTGGGCGGTGGAGCCGACGGGGACCCCCTGGAACGAGTCGCCACCGGACCCTGAGGGCTCGAGGACCCCGACGACGGTGAACCAGACGTCGTTCACCTTCAGCTCACGGCCGAGGGCGGGCTCCCAGCCGAAGAGGTCCCGCCGCGCGCCGTCGCCGAGGACGCAGACCTGGGCGTGGCGCTCCTCGTCCGCCTTCGCCAGGAACCGCCCGGCGGCCAGCGGGAGGGAGACGAGGTCGGCGTGCCGGAAGGAGACGCCGGAGACTTTCGCCTCGCTCTTCCCGCCGCGAGCCCTCACGCTCCAGGGATTCACCTTCACGCGCGGGCCGGTGAAGGCGACCCCGGGAACCGCCTCCTCGATCCCCGCCGCGTCCCTGAGGGACACGCCGATCGACTTCTTCCGGACTTCCTGCAGCTCGTCGGTCCGGTACTCCTTCGCCCTCACGAGGAGGTTCGAGATTCCCATTCGGCGGATCATCTCGAGCGCCTGGCGCTCGGCGCCCGCGCCGATGGAGAGCATCGCGATGACCGCGCCGACGCCGAAGATCATCCCGAGCATCGTCAGGATCGAGCGGAGCTTGTGGGCGGCGAGGCTCTCGAGGGCCCGCAGCAGCGATTCACGGAAGCTCACGAGCCTCCTCCGACGGGGCCGGCGGCCGCCGGCGGCGACGCCGGGGCCTCCGGGCGCGCCTCCGGGTCGACGAGGGCGATGACGTCCCCTTCCGCCAGTCCAGAGGCGACGGCGACCCGCCCGAGGGCGGAGGTGCCGAGCGTGACCGGCACGGCGGAGAGCTTTCCGCGCACGCGCCGGAAGACGACGGTCTTTCCTCCCCGCTCGAAGACCGCGTGACGCGGGACGACCAGCGCGTCCTTCTCGCTGCCCAGGTCGAGGATCGCGACGACGCGCTCTCCCGGCTTCATCCGGGCGGGGTCGGTCGAGGCGAGCGAGAGGACGGCGCCGAAGTACTGGATCGGGACGTTTCTGAGGCGCGGACGGGCCAGGGCGTCGACCGACGTCACCGTCGCCGCGACGGGCGCCCCGGTGTGAGCCTCCTGAGCGATGGTCGCGGCGCGACCGGGAGCGAGCCCCCCGGCGTCGGCCTCGAGGACCCAGATCTCGGCCTCGAGCTTCGTCAGGTCCGGGATCTCCGCGAGCGTCTGCCCGCTCCAGACGACCTGTCCGACCTGGGGCAGGTCTCCGCGCCAGTTCCGCTTCAGAACCGCGATGCCGTCGTGAGGGGCCTTCAGCTCGAGGGCCGCCAGCTCGCGCTCGGCCTTGTCGATCTTCAGCTGCGCCTTCCTGCCGTCGAGGGCCGTCAGCTCGCCACTCGTCTTCGCGAGTCCCTCGCGTTCGCGTCGGGAGGCGACCGCGTGGCGCTCCTTCTGCGTCGCGAGGCCCACGTCGATGTCCGCCTCGATGATCTCGTGCCGGGAGAAGAGCTCGGGGTCGCGGCTCTGGAACGTCTCGGCCGTCGTGCGCTCGCGGCGCGCCTGCTCCTCATCACGCCAGAGGTTCGCGACGAGCGCCCCCGATTCGGCATCGTTCTTCTCTCCCAGACGATCTGCGGTGGCCCTTTCCGCCCGGCCGTCGGCGAGGAGCTTCACGGTCTGCGAGGGGTCCAGCCTGACGACGACGTCACCCGTCTTGACGGCGGTCCCGTCCTCGATCATCCAGCCGACCTTGAGGCTCACGTCGTTGCCGGGGACGCGTACGGGCGTGGCCTCCACCGCCTTCAGGATGCCCTCGGCCCGGACGGTCCGGCCGAGCGAGGCCTTCTTCACGACGAAAAGCGGCACGGCGGCCTCCGTGCCCGGGCGCAGGGCGGCGGCACCGAGGGCGAGGGCGACAAGGCCCCCGACGGCGAGGCCCGCGAGGAGCCGGCGCTTCACGAGGAAGCTTCCTTCGGCGAGGACGGCGCGACCCTGAGGATGGCGGAGCCCTCGGCGAGGCCCGAGCGGATCTCGACCCACTCGTCGTTTCGGCGGCCGACGGTGACCTGGACCCGGCGGGCGCCGCTCCCCTTCGGGACCCAGACGAACGGGCCCGCTTCGGTCGGGACGACGGCGTCGGACGGGACGACGAGGGCGCGTGGGACTCGTCCCGTCTCGACGCGGCCCCGGATCCGCATCCCGGGCTTCATCTTCTCGGGATCGACCTTCTCCAGGGCGACGGAAAGCCGCGCGACCTTCAGGGGCACCTGGGGCGAGGCGCGCTGGACCGTCCGCTGGACCGTGCGGATCCTCCCGCGGAACTCGGTATCCGGGTGCGCATCGAGCCGGAGCGAGACGGCGGCCCCTTCCGCGACGAGCCCGGCGTCGGCCTCGTCCACGTCGCCCTGGACTCCGAGGCGGGCGAGGTCGGGGACCTCCAGGACCTTTTCGCCGAACCAGCAGCCGTCCCCGACCTTCTTCTTTTCGCCGTTCCAGTTCGGAACGTGGAGGACCGTGCCGGCCCGAGGGGAGAGGATCGTCATCCTCTCGATCGTGACCGCGAGCTCTCCGGCACGAAGCGCGGCCCGGCGCCGTCTCCCCTCGAGGATCGACAGCTCGGCCCGGGCGGCGCGCTCGGCGGCCTCGAGACGCCGGTTCACCGACGCGACCTCGGCCGAGGCGAGGTCGCGGTCGAATCGTGACTTCCGGAGCTCGTTCGCGCCTGCGACCTCCGCCGGCACGTCGACCTTCAGCGTGGCCTTCGCGTGTCGTGCCTGGGCCTGGGCTCGCTGCAGCTCGAGGTCGCCGCGAGAGAGGGCGAGGCCGCGCCTGCGCCGCTCGATCTCCTTGCCAGCGGACTCGGACTCGGCCTTCTTCTCTTCGAGCTGCTGCCTCAGATTCGTCGTGTCGAAGCCGAGGACCGGCTGGCCCTTCTTCACCGGCACCCCCTCGGGGGCGAGGAAGGAGATCCGGTAGTCCCAGACCTCGGGGAGCTTCACGGGGCCGATCGCCTCGGCGTCGAGGGCGGCGAGCTCGCCCTTGAGCTCGACCGTCAGGACGAGGTCTCGCCTTTCGGCCTTCGACCGGCGGGCGGCCGTGAGGTCGGGAGCGGCGAAGGGGGTCGGACGGGCCTGGGAAGGGGCGGTCGCGCCGCCGGGAGGGACCTCGGCGCGAACGGACATTCCCGGGCGGAGACCCGAGAGATCGCCGCCCGTCACCTCGACGAGGACGCGGAAGGCCATGCGGGGCGATCCGCGGCCGACCGGCTGGGCGACCGGGGCGATCGACGCGACCCGGGCCGGAAGGCGGCGATCCGGGAAGGTGTCGGGTACGACGGCGGCCCTGTCCCCGACGCGGATGCGTCCGTCGTCGACGTCGAAGAGGAGGGCTTCGACCCGGAGCGCATCGAGGTCTGGAATGCGCGCGAGGGTCATCCCGGGCCAGAGCGTGTCGCCCGTCAGGAGCTTCTTGCGCTCCCTCGGGTTCTCTCCCACGACGAAGACCCCGTCCTTGGGGGCTCGCAGCGTGAGCGCAGCGACGCCCGTCTCCAGCTTGTCGCGCTCGCTCCGGGCCCGTTCGAGGGCGATGAGCTTCGCGGCGCGGTCGGCCGACGCAGCCGTCCGGTAGGACGCGAGGTCCTCCGCGGCCTTGGCGAGCTCGGTCTCGGCCCGCTTCAGCGCGAGCTGCTTCTCCTCGTGGTCCCGGCGCGACCGGAGCTGGGCCGGGATCTCCGCGTCGATGCGGGCCTTCTCGACGTCGGTGCGGCGCGCGAGGACCGCCTGCTCCTTCGCGAGCGTCGTCCCTTCGCGGTCGGCGTCGAACCGGACGAGCTCGGTCTCGGCCTCTACGGCGGCGATCCGCTTCTGCTCGAGGTCCGACGTCAGCCCGGTGGCGTCGAACTCCGCGACCCTGTCGCCCTGCTTCACCACGGCCCCGTCCTCGGCGAGGAACCGGAGCTGGAGGGCCCAGAGGGGGGTCTCCGGCACGAAGAGGTCGGCCGAGCGGACCGCGGCGAGCTCTCCCGTCAGGAGGAGGCGATCGACCGGCGGGCTCGCTGGCGGAGCGGCCGGGGCGCCCCGGGCAGCGGACGCCTTCCGGCACCCGGGAAAAACGCTCGCGGCGGCCAGCAGGAGAACCGCCGCGAGCGCAAGCCGGGAGAGGTCGGCGCGTTTCACGTCTCGGAGGTTTATACGGGACAGGGCCCCGCAGCGTTGCGCCGCTCCGGTACGATTGCCCGGATGAGAGAACGCGCTGCAGGGCTCCTCCTCCACCCGACGTCCCTTCCGGGCCGCTACGGCATCGGCGACCTCGGGCCGGAGTGCGACGCCTTCCTCGACTGGGCGGCCTCGGCCGGGCAGACCGTCTGGCAGGTCCTGCCGCTCGGGCCGACGGGCTACGGGAACTCGCCTTACGGCACGCTCTCGGCCTTCGCGGGCAACCCGATGCTCCTCTCGCCCGAGCTTCTCGTCGCCGACGGGCTCCTCCCGGGCTCGGCGCTCGAGCACGTTCCGGGCTTTCCGGAGCACCAGGTCGACTTCGAGCGGGTGTTCGCGTGGAAGGACGGGCTTCTGCGCGAGGCGTGGAGGCGCTTCCGCGCCGACGGGCCCGGCCACCTGAGGGCCGAGCTCCAGGGGTTCGGCGAGGCGCCGGCCCAGAAGTACTGGCTGCCCGACTGGGCCCTCTTCATGGCGCTGAAGGCGCGATACGGCGGAGCGGCGTTCCGGGAGTGGCCCGAGGAGCTGCGCCGCCGCGAGCCCGCGGCCCTGGCGCGCGCCGAGCGCGAGCTGGCCGACGACGTCGCCTGGCACGTCTTCCTGCAGTTCCTCTTCTTCCGGCAGTGGGACCGCGTAAAGGAGGCGGCGCACGCACGGGGGATCCGGGTCCTCGGCGACATCCCGATCTACGTCTCTCCCGACAGCGCCGACGTCTGGTCGCACCCCGAGATCTTCGAGCTGGACGAGGCGGGCGACCCGGTGCGCGTGGCGGGGGTCCCGCCCGACTACTTCAGCAAGACGGGGCAGCTCTGGGGGAACCCGCTCTACCGCTGGGACGTCCTCGAGCGGGACGGCTTCCGCTGGTGGGTCGAACGCCTCCGGGCGAACCTGCGCCTGACGGAGCTCCTCCGGCTCGACCACTTCCGCGGGTTCGCGGGCTACTGGGCCGTGGCGGCGGGGGAGGAAACGGCCATCGGCGGGATCTGGGAGCCGGGGCCGGGACGGAAGCTCTTCGACGCCCTCTCGGCCGAGCTCGGAGAGCTCGACCTCGTCGCGGAGGACCTCGGTGAGATCACGCCCGACGTGACGGCGCTCGTCCAGGATCTCGACCTCCCGGGAATGAAGATCCTCCAGTTCGCCTTCGACGGGAACGACCAGGACTACCAGCCGCACAACCACGTTCCGAACGGCGTCGTCTACACCGGGACCCACGACAACGACACGACGCGGGGCTGGTGGGAGAAGGTCGACGACGCGACCCGCCACCGCGTCCGGGCCTACCTCGGCGGCGACGGCACCGACCCGATCGGCCTCCTCGTCCGGGCGGCCTACGCCTCCGTGGCCTTCCTCGCCGTCCTCCCCGTGCAGGACGTCTTCGGACTCGGGAGCGAGGCGCGGATGAACACGCCGGGACAGGGGGCGGACAACTGGGGCTGGCGGGCGCGCGCGTGGGACTTCAACGCCGATCGCGCCGGCTGGCTGCGCGAGCTGGCAACGCTGACGGGGCGCTTCCGGCCGCGGGAGAACGAGAGCGGAAGCGAGAACGGAAACGGCGATCGGGGCTGACGCGCGGCGCTTCAGCCCCCGCCCGCGCCGCTCCCGCCGCCTCCGTCCCGGGGGACCTCGCCCGCTCCCTCGATCCGCTTCCGCGCCCGCGACCGCACGGAGGGCCTCTTCTTCGCCCGCAGGCGGGTCTGCAGCCGGAAGTGCTCGACCGCCCGCCCGGGCTTGACGTCGTCTCCCCACCTCTTGCGCAGGTCGTGGAGGTGCCGCGCCGTGAAGAGGTAGAGGTCGGCCTCGGTCCTCCCCGCGAAGTCGGCGAGGATGCCGCTGGCCCGGATCGTCCTCGTCATCGGCGCGAACAGCGTCTCGTACCAGGACCGGACCGCCTCTTCCCAGGAGACGTCGCGCGCGAGGTCGAGCCCGAGGAAGTAGCGGTGGACCGCGACGTGGTCGAGCATCTCGGCGTAGTCGCCCGGGTGCGTCACGCGGAACTCGTCGGGCGACGAGGGGACGAGGCCGGTCGTCTCGAGGAAGTCGCCGAGCCCCTCCTTCTGCAGGACGTCCTCGGGAGAGGCGTCGGCGGAAAGCGGGACGGGAGTGAGGAACTCCAGGACGTGCGCCTCGATCGACGGTGCTCCGAGGGAGCGCGCCACCGAGATCCGGTGGTGGCCGTCGACCGCGAAGTAGGCGTCGCCCACCTGGTAGAGCTCGACGAGAGGGAATCCCGCCGCCCCGACGGCGAGGTCGCGGACGTCTTCCCAGCGCTCCCGCAGCGACTCGGACCTGGGGAGGAACGCCCGGTTGAACTCTCCGCGCCGGCCGAACGTCCCGACGATCTGCCCGAGAGGGACGTCCCGGGTCCCCCGGTCGACGACGCGCCGGAGCTTCAGCCGGTCGCGGACGTCCTCGAACGGCAGGAGGTCCCGCGGCCTCTGGCGGACGAGGGCCAGGAGGTCCTGCATGACGGCGCCGAGCCGCGCGGCGTCGAAGCCGCTCACGAGGCCCCCCGTTCGATATCCTTCCCCCGGGCCGTGGCCCGGAGGTCTCCATGCGTTCTCTTCGACTCCTGCTCGCTCTCCCGATGGCCCTGGCGGCGCTCACCTGCGGGCACCGGTCGACGGCCGAGCGCGACACCGTACCGGTTCCGGCACGGTCCCAGGCAACCGCGTGGAACCACGCCTGGGCGCACGGCGCCGTGTTCTACGAGGTCTTCGTCAGGAGCTTCCAGGACTCGGACGGGGACGGAAAAGGCGACATCAACGGACTGATCTCCCGCCTCGATTTCCTCAACGACGGCAAGCCGGAGACGACGACGGACCTGGGCGTCGACGCCCTCTGGCTCATGCCGGTCTTCGAGTCCCCCAGCTATCACGGCTACGACACCACCGACTACGGAAGAATCAACCCGGACTATGGCACGAACGCCGACTTCCTGAGGCTCCTCGACGAGGCGCACCGGCGAGGGATCCGGGTCATCGTCGACTTCGTCGTCAACCACAGCGGTTCCGGGCACCCGTGGTTCGTCTCCGCCGCCTCGTCGCCGGAGTCGCCCACTCGGGACTTCTACGTCTGGAGCCCGACGGACCCGGGCTGGAAGCAGCCGTGGGGCGGCAACACCGGGACCTGGCATCGCAGCGGTGACGCGTACTACTACGGGGTCTTCTGGGGTGGCATGCCCGACCTCAACTGGCGCTCTCCGGCGCTTCGCGAGGAGGTGAAGAAGCTCGCCTCCCTCTGGCTCGAGCGGGGCGTCGACGGCTTCCGCCTCGACGCGACGCGGTATCTCGTCGAGACCGGCGGCGGTCCGGGGCAGGCCGACACGCCCGAGACGCACGCGGCACTGAAGGAGCTCTCCGCGCACGTGCGGCGGGTCAAGCCCGGGGCGCTCCTCGTCGGCGAGAACTGGGCCGACACGAAGGTCATCGCGAGCTACTACGGCGCTCCTTCCGTTCCCGGCGGGGACGAGCTGCCGGCGAGCTTCAACTTCCCGCTGTCCGACCGGATCCTGCGCGCCGTGGCGGAGGGCAACTCCACGCTGATCGCCGGCAAGCTCGACGAGGTTCAGAAGGTCTATCCGAAGGGCGTCCTCGACGCGCCCTTCCTGACGAACCACGACCAGGTCCGCCTCGCCACGCAGCTCGGGAGAAACCCGGGCCGTCTCCGCAACGCGGCGGCGATCCTCCTGACGCTCCCGGGCGCGCCGTTCCTCTACTACGGCGAGGAGGTCGGGATCGAGAACGGCCCGACCGGCGGCGACGAGTCGAAGCGGACGCCGATGCCGTGGGACGCGACCCCCGGCGGGGGATTCACGACGGGGGCGCCGTGGTTCGGATTCGCTCCCGGCCGCGAGGCGGCGAACGTCGCGTCGCAGTCCGGCGATCCGGCCTCGCTCTTCTCTCACTACCGGAACCTGATCCGGGCGCGGAAGGCGGCCCCGGCGCTCGCGAAGGGAGAGCTCGTCCTGCTCTCCCCGGTGACGGGTGCGTCGTCCGCCCTGGCCTTCCTCCGCCAGAGCCCAGAGGAGACCGTCCTCGTCGTTCACAACCTCTCGGACGGATTCGTCTCGGCGGGGCCGTACGCGGTGGAGGGGACCTCGTTCGAGAGGGTCTTCGCGGACGGTGCCGCCGGTGATCCGAGCGGAGGTCCGGGGGCTGTCAGGGTGAATCTCCTCGCTCGCGGGACGGGAATCTGGCGGGTGCGATGAAGGGACTGAGAGAGACTGTGCGCGCATGGCGCGCATCGTCATCGGCGTCGGGAACGACCTTCGCGGGGACGACGCGGCTGGCTGGGAAACGGTCCGCCGCCTCGCCCCCTCTCCTTCCCTCGTCCTTCACGAGCACGGAGGCGACGCTCCCGGCCTGATCGGGCTCTGGGGTCCCGACGACGACGTCGTGGTCGTCGACGCCGTCGTCTCGAGCGACCCGTCAGGCACGATCGTCGAAACCGACGCCGTCGCCGCGTCGCTCCCCGCCCACCTGAACTGGGCGACGACGCACGGCGCGGGAGTGGCCGAGGGGATCGAGCTCGCGCGGGCGCTCGGCCTGCTTCCCCGGAGCCTCGTCGTCGTGGGGATCTCGGCCAGGCAGTTCGAGCTCGGGGCGCCGATGTCCGCGGAAGTCGAGCGGGCCGTCCAGGACGTCGTCCGCAAGCTCTCGGAGTGAGAAAGGGGCTAACCTTCTCTTCGGGCAGACGGGGTCCTGTGAGCGGCAATCCCGCGGAGGTGCGCAGATGACCGACCTTCAGCTGACCTGGTTCCTCCTGGTTGGCGTTCTCTTCGTCGGTCATTCGATTCTCGACGGGATCGACTGCGGCGTCGGAACGCTGCTGCTGGGGCCCGGGAGAAGCGAGGAGGAACGGCGCCGCGCTCTCGGCTCCATCGGTCCCGCGACGTTCGGGAACGAGTTCTGGCTCGTCGCCGGAGCGGCGGCTCTCTTCACGGCGTTTCCGCCGGTACGAACGACCGTGCTCGCGGCCTTCGCGCCGCTCCTGGCGGCATTCGTCGTCGTCCTCGTCCTGCGCGCCGCGGCCCTCGGTTCGGGGCGGGCTTCCGAGGACGCCGAGCGGCCGAAGTCCCGGGACGTCGCGTTCGGCGTCCTGAGTGTTCTCGCCGCGTTCTTCCCCGGGCTCATTCTGGGCAACGTCCTTCGCGGCCTGCCTCTCGACGCGCAGGGGGGCTACGCCGGCTCACCCGGAGGTTTCCTGAACCCCTTCGCTCTCGTCCTCGGACTCGACGTCGTCGTGCTCTTCGCGTTGCAGGGCGCCTGCTGGCTGAACCTGCGGGCAGGTTCCGAGCCCGGGGAGCGCTCGCAGGACAGGGTGCTGAAGGCCTGGGTGGCCGTCGTGGCCGTGCACGGGGTCGCGGGGGTCCTTTCCCTCTGGGCGGCTCCGCACCTCTGGAAACCCTACCACCACCCCCTCACGTGGATCGCCCCGGTGGTCATGCTGGTTTCTCTCGTCGCCTTGCCTTTCCTCGTGAAGGGCGGGCTCGCAAGAGAGGCTCTCCTCGCGTCGTCGACGGTCCTCGCCGCGCTCTGGGCGATCGTCGGACAGGGGCTCTACCCCCGCCTCATCCCGGCGCTCGGCGAGGTCGGCCACAGCCTGACCATCGCGAATTCGGCCGCGACACCGACCGTTCTCACGTCCCTGCTCCTCATCCTGATCGCGGCGCTCACCCTCGTCGCCGGCTACAGCGTCTTCGTCTTCGTACGGTTTCGGCGTCCCGCGAGCTGAGGCCGGTCCCGGATTCCCGGTCCCTCTCCCCGGTCAGTCCTCCCTCGCCGACCCCTTACGCCGGGCGAGCTTCCTGAGTGCGGCGAGCCCCTCGCGATCCCAGCGGCCCTCTTCGTCCTTGGGGGTCTCGAGGATCTTCGGGACGTCGGCGAAGGCGGGCTCGGTCATCAGGTTCGCGAAGCCCTTCTCGCCGATGGCGCCGTGGCCGATCCGCTCGTGGCGGTCGACGCGGCAGCCGCGCTCCTTCTTCGAGTCGTTCGCGTGGATGACCTTGACGAGGTCGAGGCTGCAGGCGGCGTCGAGGGCATCCAGCGTCGCGCGCCAGCCGTCCTTCGAGACGACGTCGTAGCCGGCGGCGTGGACGTGGCAGGTGTCGAAGCAGAGGGCGAGGCGGGCGCGGCTGTCGGCGCGCGCGAGGATCGCTGCGAGGTGGGCGAAGTCGTGGCCGAGGCAGGCACCCTGCCCGGCGGCCGTCTCGAGGAGGACGGTGGTCTTCGAGGAGGGCGTCTTCGCCGCCGCTTCGTCGAGGCCGCGGGCGATCCGGTCGAGCCCCGCCTCCTCGCCATCGCCCCCGTGGGAGCCGGGATGGAGGACGAGGAAGGGGATGCCGTGCGCGTCGCATCGATGGATCTCGTCGACGAGCGCCTCGGCGGAGCGGGCGCGGACGACGGGGTCGGGGGAGGCGAGGTTGATGAGGTAGGCCGAGTGGGAGACGAGGGGAGCCAGGCCCGCCTTCGTCGCGGCATCCCGAAAGGCTGCGGCCTCGCCCGGGTCGACGGGCTTGCCGGCCCACTGGTTCGAGTTCTTCGTGAAGACCTGGAGGGTCCGGCAGCCGGCCTCGACGGCCCGGTCCACGGCGCGGGCGAGACCGCCCGCCGCGCTCATGTGGGCGCCTACGAGGGGTCCGGCGCCCGTGGTGCGCTTCGTCATGCGTCCCTCGACCGGGAGAGGCCCTTCTTGCGGAAGTGCTTCGTCAGGTTCTTCGAGAGGGCGACCTGCTTGGCGTAATTGAGGCTGAAGACGGCCGCGGGAAACCCGCTGGCGAAAAGGGGAACGGACATGAGCGAGAAGAAGATGTGCTGCGCCTTCTCGCGGGGCGTGTACTCGGGGTTCTTCAGGTCGGAGACCTGCCGGTAGTGCTTTCCGATGCTCCGGTAGACGTCTCCGAGGACCTTCGTGAAGCCCATCTCCGAGCCCCAGGAGAGGCACTCGCCGCGCCGGACCGATGCGAGGAACTCCTGCCAGGTCCGGCCGGGGGCCATCGTGAAGACCGACGCGACGGGGGGGTAGGTGTGGGCGTCCGAGCCCCCCACGAGGGCGAGGCTGCCCCTCTTCTCCTTTGCCACGATCATCAGGTCCTCTACGAGAGCGTTGTGCTGGTAGGCCATCGAGCCGTTCTTCACCTCGAAGACGTCGAAGAGCGTGAGCATCGTCTCGAAGAAGACCTCGGGGGCCTGGCGCATCCGGTACGACTGGAAGAGGTGATTGGCGGAGTAGAGGAGGTTCTCGGCCCGGAGATAGTCGACGAGCTCGAAGATGCTCCGGCGCTTCCGGTCTATGACGGCGTGCTGCTGCCGGGTGAGGTCGAAGACGTTGACGTGGATCCGGTGGCCGGTCTTCGGAAACCAGGTCTCCACCTCGACCGAGACGAAGAAGTCGTCGAGATCGGGATGACGGTCCTGGAACCTCAGGCACCCCTCGACCGTGTCGTGGTCGGAGAAGGTGACGAAGTCCATCCCCCGGGCCTTGGCCAGGCGGTAGACCTCGTCCGGGTCGTTGTAGGAATCGTGACTGTTGGCCGCCTTGAAGTACTTGAAGATGGACGCGTTGGTGTGGACGTGGAGGTCGGCCCTCGAAAGCGGGAGGGCGGGCGCCGCCGCCGGCTTGTGGGGCTTCGTTCCCCGGGAGTGTTCGGGCATGGAGACGGAGTCTCCCCGGCGGGGGAGCCGGGGTCAAGGCACGGCCCCTGCTAGAGTCCGGCGGAATGAGTGGCGTACTGGCACGGATCCTCTACGCCCTCCTCCTCGCCGGGATCCTCGGGGTGGCGGCCTGGATTTCGTTTTCCCGGTTCGTACTCGGCAAGGCGGAGGAGGTCCCCGACCTGACCGGGCGGTCGGTGGACGAAGCGACCGCACTCGCGGCCGAGCGGGGCCTGCGTGTCGTCGTGGACCGGTCGCAGGAGGCGTTCGACGAGGAGATCGCCGTCCACCGCATCCGGGGGCAGAGTCCCGCCGTCGGAATGGCCGTCAAGGCGGGACAGGACCTTCGGGTCTTCCTTTCCCTGGGGCCCGAGATCGTCCGGTCCCCCGACCTCGCGGGCCTGACGGCCCGGACGGCGGCGCTCGCTCTCGCGCGGGAGGGACTGAGGGAGGGGGCCGTATCGGCCATCCGCCTCCCCGGACCCCCTGGTGTCGTGGCGCAGGGAGTCGTCGCGGGCGCTTCCACCGAGCCCGACACACCGGTCGACGTCCTCGTGAACCGAGGGCCGGCGGACGTTCTCTACGTCATGCCGGATCTGATCGGGCGCGACTTCGAGAAGGTCCGCCTGGCTTTCGAGGCGCGAGGGTTCCGCCTTGGCGGCGTCCGGGAGCAGCCCTACGAGGGGGCCGCCGCCGGGACGATCCTGAGGCAGTTCCCGCTCGCGGGATCCGCCGTCGGCCTCAGGGATACCCTATCCTTCGTCGTCGCCTCGCCCGAGCCGCAGCCGGGCTGAATCCGGAGAAACGAATGTTCCAGAGAACCCTTCCCGTCACCGCCCTCCGCGCCGTCCTCGCCCTCGCCATCCTGGGCGGCGCGGCGTGCTCGACCACGGACCCTTCGAGCGTGACCCGCGAGCTCCTGACGATGTCGAAGGAGGAGGCGTATGCGCGCGGAGAGGCGCTGGTTGCAAAACGCAAGTACGAGGTCGGACGGCAGTACCTCCGTTTCGTGGCGGAGAACTACGCGAACGACGCTCTCGGCAAGCAGGCCGCACTGAGGCTGGCGGACTCGTTCTTCGAGGAGAAATCGGTCCTCGGCTACGTGGAAGCCCAGGGGCGATTCAAGGACTTCCGGAGCAGGTACCCCTCGCACCCTCGCTCCGACTACGCCCTCTTCCGGCTCGCCCAGGTGTCGGACCGGCAGTCCGAGAAGCCCGACCGGGACCAGGCGAATACCCGGCTCGCCGCCCAGAGCTACCGCGAGCTTCTCCAGAACTACCCGGTGTCGCCCTACGCGACCGAGGCCCGGGCGCGCTACAAGGCGATGCTCGACCTCCTCGCCGAGCACGAGTTCCTCGTCGCCAGGTACTATTTCAAGCGGAGCGCCTGGCAGGCCTCGCGCAAGCGCTTCGAGGGGCTCTTCGCCGCGTTCCCCGAGTACTCCAAAATGGACAAGGCTCTCTACTGGGCCGGGATCACGGAACGCAAGCTCGGCCGGGAGGAGGACGCACGGGCACTGTTCGACCGCCTCCGTCGGGACTTCCCGGAGAGCGGCTTCCTCCGGAAGCTCCCGAGGCCCGTGGCCCCTCCCGCAGCAGCCACGGCGGCGGCAGGGCTTTGAGAAACGGCGTCCTTGCGGTAACTTAGTGCCGAAAGTCCGGAAGAATCGAGCCGAGGCCGTCGGGCGCGGTCGCACCGTGGCGTCCTCGAGGAGGTCGGAGCCGTGAAGCGTACGTTTCTCGCCCCCGCGATGGTCGCCCTTTCCGCAGTCGTGCTCTCTCTCCCGGTCGCCGGTGCCGGTACCCGGCGGCTCCCGGAGGCGGCCCCCCTGCCCGTTCCACAGGAGGCCGTCGAAGAGCCGGCGGTGATCGAGGAGCTGTCGGCCGACCGCAGTACGAGGTCTCAGCCTTTCCCGGTCGGGTTCGAGGACGACATCTACTGCGCGGGCTGGATCGGTGTGGAGAACGAGCCCGTGACCGGCCAGATTGCTGCCGCCGAGTACGAGGACAGTCGCCACATGTTCGGGGTGGGAGACATCATCTACTCCGACGTCGGCGCGCGCGAGGGCCTGATGGCCGGCCAGGAGTTCCAGGTGATCCGCCCGGGCCACGAGGTCTACCGCGTGGATTCGTACACCGACACGATCGGCCGCTTCTACCACACGCCGGCCCGCCTGAAGGTCGTCTGCGTGCAGGACACGACGGCGATCCTCGAGATCACCGAATCGTGCGAGCCGTCCTACATCGGCGACCTGCTGATTCCGTTCGAGCCGATCCCGATCCCTCTCGTGAGGTCGAGCGCGCCTCTCACCCAGTGCGACCGGCCGTCCGGGAAGATCACCGGCCACATCGTCGAGGTCAAGGACCGCGCGACGCCCGTCGGGGCCGACTCCGTCGTCTTCCTCGACCTCGGAGAGCAGGACGGCCTGTACCCGGGAGACTTCCTGACGATCTACCGCACGCGAAACGACAGCGGGACGATCCGCACGCTGCTCGGGGAGGCCGCCGTGCTCTGGACGAAGGGCCGGACCTGTGTCGCGAAGGTCACGTCGATGGTCGACTACATGGGCCGCGGCGACTTCGTCGAGCTGAAGTAGCGCGAAACGCCGCGGGTGGGTGACCGGCGACCGCCGCGGCGTTCCTCTCCGCGCCTCCCCGTGATAGGTTCCTTTCCCTTTCGCCCCCCAGGGGGGGGCTCACTTCGACGCGGAGGATGAGGTCACAGTGACGCTCGACGGACAGCTACAGCGGATCATCGACGAGCTCGTATCCAAGGGAATCCCGCTCGAGACCGCGAGAAAAGAATTCGAGAGGAAGTACGTCGTGACGGCGGTGACGCGCGCCTCGGGGAACATGGGCGCGGCGGCGAGGTCCCTCGGCATCCACCGCAACACGCTCCGCGCGAAGATCTCGCTCCTGAGGCTGAAGGGCCCCCTCAAACGCCGCGACCACGCGTAAGAGATCTGGGGAAACCCGGACCGCCGGGTTTCCCCAGGCCCCCGGGCCGCCCCCCCCCCCCGGGGCCCGGCGCCCGGGCCGGCGCCCCCCCCCCCCGGGGGGGGCGCCCCGCCCCCCCCCCCCCCCCCCCCCCCCCCCCCCCCGCGCGGCGCGCCCGCGCCCCCCCCGCCCCCGGGGCGGGCCCCCCCCCCCCCCCCCCCCCCCCCCCGCCCCCGCGCGGCCCCCCCCCCCCCCCCCCCCCCCCCCCCCCCCCCCCCCCCCGGGCCCCCCCCCCCCCCGCGGCCCCGCGCCCCCCCCCCCCCCCCCCCCCCCCCCCCCGGGGGCCCTCCCCCCCCCCCCCCGGCCCCCCAGGCCGGCGCTCGTCGCGCCGGCCCGCGTGTCCCCGGCGAGACGGGGATCAGGCCATCATCCTGAGCCGCGCGATGCGGGTCTCCAGCGGCGGATGCGTCGAGAAGAAGCGCATCAGGCCTCGCGGGTGGCCGGAGATCTTGAGCGTCTGGACAGCGACGTGGCGGTCCGCCGGGTCGACGACGCCGACCGTTCGCTGCAGGCCCTCGAGGGCCGCGATCATCCGGTCCCGGCCCGCGAGCTGCGCTCCGCCGGAGTCGGCGCGGAACTCGCGGAGCCGCGAGAACCAGGCGACGACGACGGAACCGAGGATCGAGAAGGCGATGTCGAACACGAGCGTCGCGACGAAATAGACGAGGTGGGAGACCCCCCCGCCCTCCTCGTCGCGGCGGAAGAGCTGGGCGACGAAGAACGCCACGACGCGGGCGAGGAACATCGTGAACGCGTTCACGACGCCCTGGATGAGCGTCATCGTCACCATGTCGCCGTTGGCCACGTGGGCGATCTCGTGCCCGAGGACCCCTTCCACCTCGTCGCGGCGCATGCGCCGCAGTAGCCCGGTGGAGACGGCGACGAGCGCCCGGTTCTTCGTCGGACCCGTAGCGAAGGCGTTCACCTCCTCGGAGTCGTAGACGCCGACCTGGGGCATCGTCCTGAGGCCCGCGGCCTGGGCCAGACGGTGGACCGTGGAGACGAGCTCCTGTGCGGCCGGGTCGGGTGTGCCCGGGTCGACGAGCTTGACGCCCATGCCCCATTTCGCCATGACCCGCGAGAGGCCCAGCGATATGAACGCTCCGCCGAAGCCCCACACGAGACAGAAGACGGCGAGCGATCCCAGGTCGAGCCCGCGTGCCGTGAGGTAGGGGCGGACGCCGAGGACGCCCAGGACGACCGAGATCGTCGTGACGACGAGAACGTTGACGGCAAGGAAGAGGAACACGCGCTTGGCGATCTTCATGACGGATTCACTCCCGTTCGACGGTGTGCGAGGCGCTCCGCGGAACTCCGGTCGGGCCGCGTCGCGGCCACGGTCGTCCTGAAAACGCGGAAGGGGGGGCCGCTATTCCGCGCGCCCGGAGCGGCCGGGGGTCACTTGGGCGAGGAGGGCGTGTTCCCGGAGCCGGTTCCCGCCGGGGGGTCCTTCTTCTCGGAGTCCTGGCCGCCGTCCTTCACCGCCTGCTTGAAATTGCGGATGCCCTCGCCGATCCCCTTCCCGAGCTGCGGGAGCTTCCCGACGCCGAAGAGCAGGACGATGATGGCGAGGATGATGAGGAGTTCCGGGATTCCGAGGTTGGGCAAGAGGGGCCTCCTGAGGGTCGGGATGATACCCCGTCAGCCGGGGAGGAACGCCAGGAGCGGCCGGTAGGGGCCGTCGGGACGCGTCCAGAGGCGGACCGCACGAGCAGCGGCATCCCGGTGGGGGCGGTACACCTCGCGGTCGAGCGCGAGCATCTTCTCGAACGTGCCGAGGACCTTCCAGGCCCTCTGGAGAAGGACGGATTCCGCGTACGCGTCGCCGTGGGCCGGGGCGAGGGCCCCCGCCCGCTCGAAGCGGAGGGACACGGCGTCGTAGTCGGGAGGGCCGAACCGGAGGTCCTGAAAATCGATGACGGCGAGGGCGCCGTCGGCGGTCCGCATCAGGTTGTTGGCGTGGAAGTCACGGTGGGTCGGCACCGGATCGCCCACGAGAGCCGGATCCGCCGCATCGCGGGCGAGCCGTCCGGCGAGCTCCTCCCAGAGGGCCGAGCGGTCCGGCGGGAGTGGCGCGCGGCCGTCCCGCTCGAGGGCCCAGCGTCGGGTGTGGGCCAGCTCGGCCCCGAAAAAGGCCGCGTCGAAGGGCGGGTTGAGCCCCGCAGCGCTCCTGGCGATCTGGCGAAGGGGCACGAGAAGCTCCTCGGCCTCGTCGAGCAGGCGCTCGCGCTCCTCGGCACCGGCCTCCAGGATCTGGCCGGCGAGGTCACGGTCCCCGAGGTCCTCGACGAGGGCGACGCCCGAGGCGGGATCGTCGTCGAGGAGGGCCGGAACGCGGACCCCGGCGCTTGCAAGGGCTGCGCCGATGACGCGCCAGCGATCCTGCGCCGGCGAGGCCGGAGCCGGGTACAGGACGAGGACGACGGGAGCCCCGCCCTTCGAAGAGAGGCGGAAATAACGCCTCTGGCCCACGTCTCCCGCGAGCGACAGGGCCGGTCCGGCCGGGGGAAGTCCGAAACGGGAGCGCGCGGCGGCGATCCGCACGCTCTCCTCGGCGGGGGACGGGAGCGTCACGCCTTGTCGGGGGTCTGCTCGACGAGCTCGACCTTCAGGATTTTCTGGTACGCGCGGGGCTTCCCGCCGCTGCGCGGGTCGGACGTGTCGGCATTCGACTCGGTGACGATCCGGTCGACGACGTCCATCCCCTTCACGACCTCGCCGAAGACGGTGTACTGCCGGTCCAGGAACGGCGAGTCCTTCACGACGATGAAGAACTGGGACGACGCCGAGTCGGGGTCGCTCGCGCGGGCCATCGAGAGGACGCCCCGCTTGTGGCTCGTGTCGTTGAACTCGGCCTTGACGTTCAGGGGCTTGCCGGCCTTGTCGGTGTTGCCGCCGGTTCCGAAGAGAGCGTCCTTGGAGGGGTCCTTCGTGAAGGGGTCGCCCCCCTGGACCATGAAGTCGGGGATCACGCGATGGAAGAGCGTCCCGTCGTAGAAGCCGGCGGCAGCGAGGTCGACGAAGTTCTTCACGTGGCCGGGGGCCTTTTCGTTGAAGAACCGGATCGTCACGTCTCCCTGGGAGGTCTTCAGGACCGCGAGGGTCTTCGCGTAGTCGCGGGGCTTGGACGACACCTTTTTCTCCTTCTTCTTCGGGGCGGCCTTCTTCTGCTGGGCGGCGGCGGCCTCGGCCGGGACGCTGAATGCCCCCGCGAGCGCGAGACCCATCCAGAGGGCGAAGGCGAAACGGACGTGTCGATTCGCGAGCACGGGGACCTCCTTCTCCATCCGGCGCGATTCGCCGGTGCCGCCTTGTTCCGGCAGCCGGGCGGCCGGATGATACCTTCGGCGGAGCCGCCATGAAGATCGCCGACACGTTCCTCGCCCTCGTGAAGCGCGCCTCCACGGACCTCGACGTCGAACGGATCAGCGAGGACGTCCGGGTCTTCGCGCTGCGCCACGAGGGGCTCCCCACCCGGCGCAAGGCCCTGTTGATGGTCGACGCGACCGCGCGCAAGGCAGCCCTCGTCGGCGCGGCCTCGAGCGCACCCCCCGGCTGGGCGGCCGCCGTCGCGACCGCGCCCGAGCTGGCGGCGCTCATCGTCCTGCAGAGCCGGATGATCGTGGGGCTGCACCTTCTCTACGGCGGGGAGCTCGAACCGGAGGAGCGGGCGCTGGAGATCGTCGCCGGCCTCGCGTCCGGCGCGGGCCTCTCGGTGGGGCGCCGGCTCACGGTGAGGCTCGCCGAGGAGCTCGCGAAGAAGCTCGCCGCGAGGGCCCTCGGCCGCTCCTTCGCGCACTTCGTACCGCTCCTCGGTGTCGTGGCGTCGGCGGCCCTCAACTACGGCGTCGTGCAGGCGGTGGGCCGGGCGGTCGTCGCCCGCGTGGAGCGCAGGTGGGGCCCGCCGGAGATCCCGGGCAGCGGACCGGTTCTCGACGCCGCGGGGCGGATCGCTTGACGCGCGGCCTCGCGCCGGCGGACGTCGTCGTCGCCGGCGGCGGTATCGCGGCGGCGGCCCTCGCCCTGGACCTCGCCCGGCGGGACCTGACGGTCGACCTTCTGGCCGGCATCCGGGCCGGGCTTCCGTCGGCGCCCGGGGGCCCGGTGGCGGCCCAGGCGACGGTGGAGGCCGTGCCCGAGGCGCTCGCCGACCTCGCGCTCCTCTCCCGGCACCTCTTCTCCGACTGGCTCTCGGCCCTGGAGGAGGAAACGGGACTGCCCTGCGAATACGACGAGCGCGGCGCGATGACCGTGGCCCTCGACGACGCCGAGGAAGTCCTCCTGGACCGCGCCCTCGATGCACAGCGGTCCCGGGGGATCCACTTCGAGGTGCTCGAGCCCGACGAGGCGCGTGGGCGGGAGCCCGCGCTCGCGGCGTCGGTCCAGGCCGCGTTCTCCTTTCCGCGCGACGGCGTGGCGAGGGCCGGTCGGGTGGGGCGGGCCGTCGTGCTGGCGGCGCGCGCCGCGGGCGTGAGGGTCCACGAGGGGAACGCCGCGCTGGGGGTGACCCTTTCGGCCGGGCGGGTCTCCGGCCTCGAGACGGCGGCCGGGCACCTCCCGGCCGAGTCCGTCGTTCTCGCGGACCGGGCGGGGCCGGGCCGGGTGGGTGGAACCGCGCACGTCCGGTTCGCCGGCTTCGTGCGGCCGTGGCTGCGGCTGGACGCCACGCGCGATCCCGATCGGCCGACGCGGCTCCTGCGTTCGCGGGGGGTCTCCCTGGTCCCCCGTCGCGACGGCTCGATCCTCGCGCTGGGACGGCCGGAGCCGCTCCCCGGAGCGGGATGTCCGGGCGCGGGCTCGCTGGCGGCGCTCCTGACGGAGGTCCAGCGCCTCGTCCCGGCATCCTCGGGCTGGACGTTCGTCGAGACGGGGGCGGGCCGCGAGTTTTCGGCGCCCGATCGACTTCCCGTCGTCGGCGAGACGTCCACTCCCGGCCTCTTCGTGGTGGCGGGCTGGGGGCCGGACGAGCTGCTCCTGACGCCTGCGGCGGCAGCCGTGGCGGCCGACCTCGTCACGGGGCAGACCCCTCCCCTGGCGGCGGCTCCGTTCTCGCCAGGTCGAATGGGAGCCTGACGGGGGCGGAATGGTATTCTGCCAGGCTATATATTCGAGACGGCGGGCGACTCTTGGGAGGCGCGCCCCGTGCCGCTCTTGATGGAGGACCCGAGATGATGCGTGAGGCTTTCTATTCGGCGGTGCGGGGAACCGCGGACGTCGCCTGGAGGGGGTTCCAGTGGGCCAACCGGAAGGTGCCGGCCCGCTCCTTCCAGCCGGCGTGGTCGCCCGAGCCGCTGCCGAAAAGCCACGAGCGCAGCAAGCCGCCGCTCGGCTTCCCGAGGAGAACCGATTCCCTCTGCCCGGTCTGCACGCGCGAGGTGCGCGACGCCATCGTGAAGGGCCAGGAAGACCTGCGCGCCCTGATCGACGGCCACCCGGGCGAGATCCCGGCCGACATCGTCCAGCGAGGGCAGGAGATCTGGATGGTCAAGACGTGCCCGAAGCACGGCACGTTCGAGGACCTGATGTCGAGTGACATCGACTTCTACCGCCGGCTCGAGGGGAACTTCTTCGGGCGGGACGTGAAGATCGGCAAGGACAAGCTCCACGAGCACGGCTCGTCGTCGATCCGCTACGGCCGCGGCGCGGTCCTCACCGTCGACCTGACGAATCGCTGCAACATGATGTGCAACCCCTGCTTCATGGACGCCAACCAGGTCGGCTACGTCCACGAGCTGACCTGGGACGACCTGAAGCAGATCCTCGACAACGCGGTCTCCATCAAGCCGAAGAGGCAGGTCTCGGTCCAGTTCTCCGGCGGCGAGCCGACCCTCTCTCCCTACTTTCTGCAGGCGATCCGCTACTCGAAGGAGATCGGCTACTTCGCCGCCCAGTGCGCCTCCAACGGTATCCGCTTCGCGCAGGAGCCGGAGTTCGCGAAGGCGGCGGCCGAAGCGGGTCTGCGCCTCGTCTACCTCCAGTTCGACGGGGTGGGGAACGAGCACAACCAGCACCGGGGCGTCGACAACCTCTACGACGTCAAGCTGCGCGCCCTCGAGAACCTCAAGGCCGCCGGCGTCGACGTGACGCTCGTCATCACGATCGTCAACTCGGTCAACAACGGCCAGGTCGGCGACATCATCCGGTTCGCGATCAAGAACATCGACAAGATCAACGCCCTCTCGTTCCAGCCCGTCTCCTTCACGGGCCGCGACGAGGAGATCGACGACGAGACGCGGAAGAAGCAGCGCTACACGCTCTCGCACCTGGCCAGCGACGTGAAGACCCAGGCCGGGCTCGGCGAGCCGATGCGCGACTGGTTCCCGCTCTCGGCTTCGGGTCCGTTCTCCGACCTGCGCGACCTCCTCGGCGGCCTCGAGGCCGAGTGGGGCTCGCTGAAGTGCGGCTGCCACCCGAACTGCGGCATCGCGACGATGGTCCTCGTCCACGAGAAGACGGGCGACGCGGTCCCGGTCACCCAGCTCCTCGACGTCGACCAGCTCCTGCGCGACCTGACCGTCATCACGGACGCGGCGCGCGGGCGCTTCCTCACGGTCCTGCAGGCGGCCCTCGCCACGGCGCGCAACATCCGGCCCGCGGGCGTGCCGAGGAACCTCGGTGTCCTCGAGACGCTGAAGATCATGGACGGCCACACCGGCAAGTCGATGGGGATCGCGAAGGAGGGGCGCTACCCGTGGCGCGTCCTCCTCGTGGCCGGAATGTGGTTCCAGGACCTCTTCAACTACGACTTCCGCCGCACCGAGATGTGCATCATCCCGTACGGCACGCAGCTCGGCGAGATCTCCTTCTGCGCCTACAACACGGGCGCCGGGTGGAGGCAGATCATCGAGGAGATGCACCAGACGGCCACGCTCGCCGACTGGTACCGCGACAAGGGGCGGCACCCGATCTACGCCGGGGGCAAGGCGGTTCCTCTGCCGACGTACCGGCCAAAGCCAGCGACCGCGCCGGAAGAGCTGCCCCAGGCCGCGAAGCTGGGCGTCGGGATGGCCTTGCCGTCGTTCGGGACGGCTGCGGGCAAGTAGGGCTTCAGGAAGGTGGGCGGGGCGAAACGTCCCGCCCACCCGGGCGCCGGAGACCGCGCCATCGGCGCCGGTCGAACGCCCGGGTCCGTCTGCTCAGGGTCTCCAGGTCACCGAGTTCCTCGGCCCCTCCCACACCGTCACCTCCTCGAGGCGCGCTCCGTCCTTCAGGTGGCCGGAAGCGCGGATCTCGTCCGCCACCCAGAGGGCGACGTTCTCGGCGCTCGGGTTCTTCCCGTCGAACGGCGGCACGGAGTTGATGTCGCGGTCGTGGAGGCGCGCGGCGAGCTCCCGCACGAGCCGCTCGGTCGGAACGAAGTCGACGGAGAGGTCGTACGCGCCGAGCGCGTCGGTCCCGAGGGCGACCTCGATCTTCCAGGAGTGGCCGTGGACGGGCTCCGGCCCGCCCACGTAGTCGCGCAGGTGGTGGGCGGCCTCGAAGGTCGCATGGCAGCGGATGGTGAAGGGCATGACGAGATGCTACGCGGCCCGGGGACGGGGGGGCGGGAGATCTCGAAGCCCGCGCCGAAAGGTGCAGCGCGAGGCATCAGGGTACGAAGCAGCCCGAGCCGCCCCGCGAAAGGAAGACCGTCCTCGAAGCGCTTCCCCGGGCGGGTCAGGGAGCGACTCTCCGCCAGCTCGTCCGATCGTCGAGGATCTCGACGATCTCCGTATGGGTCTGAAGAAACTGGTAGATAGCCGTCCCTCGAATCGAGGGGTCCTCGGTGTCGCGGAAGAGGATCATCGTCCCGGGCGCGCTGGCAATCGCTTCGACGACACGGCCGTCGGCACCCTCCTTGTTCACGCAGTCCCAGAGGTACGTGTTCACGTAGACCCCCCCTGGCAGCGCCGTCCGGCTCCTGACGTAGAGCGTGTCGTAGGGAACGTTGAAGAGGACGAGGGAATCCCCCGGAGACCCTCCGGGCCACGATCGCGTCGAACTCGCGTCCGATCTCGTCGTTCCAGAACCTCGTCGGCGCACCGACCTGCGAGAGGGCGAGCGGTCCTGCGCCGAAGAACGCGACGCCCGCGGAGACGACGACGAGCGCCGCGGCGACGCTCGTCGTCGCGAGCGTCAGGACCGGACCCGGCCGAGCCCGCCGTCGGGCGAACGTGACTCGCAGCACGCGGAACGCCCGGACGGTAGCGAGAGTCGCGAGGCCCAGGGTCGCCGACAGGTGAAGGAGGTCGGCCCTCGGGTAGCTCATCCCGAAACAGCCGACGACGAGCCACGGAAGAGGGGACCGAAGCCGGCCGCGGCGCGGGAGGGACATGCGCGCGAGGAGGAGGGCGGGAACCCCGAGCAACGGTGCGACGGCTTCATGGAGGACCTCGAGGCTGATCGGATTCAGGTTGTCCTTCGCCCTTCCCATCTGGATCGGGACGAGGAGCGTCCAGCGGACGTGCTCGACGGTCCCGAAGACCGCCGCCCATCCGGCCGCGAAGACACCGTAGGGGGCGCAGATCGCGATTGCGAGCAGCGCGACCGTCCCGGGCGAGCGCCAGCGGCTCCTCAGGAGGACCCACGCGAGGGCGGCGAGGGAGACCCACGCTGAGGTCTGCTTCACGAGGACCGCGAGCCCGAGGAGGATGCCGCCGGCGACGAGGTCGGTCCTGCGCCCCCGGCGCTCGAAGCGCTCGAGGAGGAGGACGCCGCCGAGGAGGATGGGCGCCATGAATGGATCGGGCCAGAGGGCCGGACCGTCGAAGTAGACGATGCCGAGGGCGAGCAGAGGGACCGCTGCCACCGCCGCGATGACCGGCTCTCGAGCCGCCCGTCCCGGCCTGTTCCCGAGGACGACGAGAGCCGCCGTCGAGGCGAGGGATAGCCCCACGAGCGAGGCGAAGAGGATTGGTCCGAAGCCGACGAGCGCGCCCCCCGCGGCCGTGATGAGGATCAGGAGCGGCGTGTGTGGAAAGAAGATCTGGTCGTAGAGGCGCCCCCGTGGGCGAAGTAGGCCGGCGCGGCGATCTCCGGCCAGGCACGCCTCGAGGCAGGGCGACCGACGCGAGCGGCGCGAGGCGACGACGCCGGAGCGCATCCGGCGCAGAAGGCCGGCCGCCGCGCTTCATCCGCCGCCCACAGCGGCATGCGGCGCGGCCGCCGGGCCGGGCAGGCCGGAGGACCGTCTCCTCGCGGACGACGCGGATGACGTGCTGGTCCTCGGGGGCGAGGCCCCACGTCGTCTCGATGAAGCGTTTCGGCGTCGTGGCGCCCTCTCCCGCGAGGAGGAGGCGCTGCGTCATCTCGTCTCCGTTCGGCATCGTGAAGCGGTAGACGGCCTCGGTCGCGGCCTTGCCGAGGGAGCGCGCGCCGGCGGGCAGCTCGGTCCAGCCGAGGAGCCGCATCCCGGGAGGAAGGCGTTCGTTGACGGCGGCGAGGAACTCCGGTGCGAGGGTGTCGACGACGTCGAGGTCGAAGAGCTCGTGCCGCGACTCCTGGCCGAGCGGGAGCGCCGGCCCCATCGACAGCCGCAGGTGCGGGTTGAAGCCCTCCGTGTAGCGGACGGGGACGCGCGCGGCCCGCAGCGCCCGCTCGAGGATGTCCATGACGTTGCGGTGCGAGAGGTAGCGGGCGTCGCCGAGCTTCTCGAAGGAGACGCGCCACGTCTTGGCGATCGCCGCGCTCTCGCTCGCGCCTCCGCGGTGCCTCCGCCGCTCGCGGAGCGGCAGGAGGTCGGGCGTCGCCTTCATCCGGTAGGCCGCCCCCTTCGCCTTGTCGGCGTACGCCGAGCCGCGCCCCTCGTCCCGTGCGTCGGCGACGCCGCTCGCGACGCCGGCGGCAGGAAGGGGCCGCCGGGGCCACGGCCGCGGAGCCCCGGGACCCGGGGTTCCAGGCCGCGACGGCAGCGCAAAGGAGAACGTCTCGGGCATGCCGCTCGCGAGGACGGTGTCCTCGCCGTTGCCGGGCACGCCGCAGGCATAACAGTGTCCCCACTTGCAGTCGTCGGTCGCCATCTCCTGGAGGGCCTTCTTCCACTCGACGACCAGGAAGGGCTTGCGGATCGAGGCGTCGACGACGTCCCAGGGGAGCGTCTCCTTCAGGTCCTTCTCGCGGAGGTGGCGCGCCTTCGGGATCCCCGCGGCCTCGAGCGCCTCGGTCCAGCGCTGCCAGGAGAAGTGCTCCGACCAGCCGTCGAACTTGCCGCCCCTCTTCCAGACCTCGAGGAGGGCCTTCGACATCCGCCGGTCGCCGAGCGAGAGCATGGCCTCGATCTCGGCCTCCTTCGGCTCGTGCCACTTCAGCTTCGCTCCCCGGACGGGGCGGAACTTCTCTCTCAGGTAGGCGAGCTTCTCCGTCAGCGCATCGACGCCGTCGAACGCGGACCACTGGAACGGCGTGAAGCTCTTCGGGACGTAGGAGCCGATGGAGACGTGGACCGTTGCCCGAACGCCCTTCTTCCGCCCTTCTGCGAGGATGTTCGCCACGAGCGTCACGAGGTCGTCGAGGTCGGCGGTCGTCTCGGAGGGGAGGCCGATCATCGTGTAGACCTTGATGAGGTCCCATCCACGCTCGAAGGCGACGCCCGCGGCCTTCACCATGTCGTCGTTCGTGAACGTCTTGTTGATGACGCGCCGGAGACGGTCGGAGCCGGTCTCGGGGGCGAACGTGAAGCCCGACTTCCTCACCTCCGAGACGGCGTCGGCGAGAGCGACCGAGAACGCCTCGGCGCGCAGCGACGGGAGCGAGATGGAGACCTTCGTCTTCGCGAGCTCCGGCGCGAGGCACGCGACGAGCGGCTCGATCTGCGAGTAGTCGGCCGAGGAGAGGGAGAGGAGGCCGACCTCGGACCAGCCCGCCTCGTCGATGAACGCCTTCGTCATCCGGGCGACGTCGGCGGGGTCGAGCTCGCGCACCGGGCGGTACCAGTAGCCCGCCTGGCAGAAGCGGCACCCCTGCGTGCAGCCGCGCATGATCTCGAGGCCGAGGCGGTCCTGGACGATGTCGACGGACGGGACCATCGGCTTGTCGGGGTAGACCGCCGGGTCGAGCTTCTCGACCCAGACCCGCTTGGCCCGCTCGGGGACTCCGGGCGCGTTCGCGACGTACGAGACGACGCGGTCGCCGCCGCCGTCCACTCCGTCGTAGGTCACGTCGTAGAGGGATGGAACGTAGATGCCGGGGCAGGCCGCGAAGGCGAGGAGCCTTTCGCGGCGCGGCAGGCGCCGGGTCGCCTTCACCGCGTCGAGGAAGACGCCGAGCGCTTCCTCGGCGTCGCCGATCAGGAAGACGTCGAAGAAGTCGGCCACCGGCTCGGGGTTCGCGACGCACGGCCCGCCGCCGATGACGACCGGATCGCCGTCTGAGCGGTCGGCCGCCAGGACGGGAATCCCCGCGAGGTCGAGCATGTTCGGCACGTTGGTGTAGTTCAGCTCGCTCTGCAGGGAAAAGCCGACGACGTCGAAATCGCGCACGGGGGCGCACGACTCGATGGAAAAGAGCGGGATCGCCTCCCGCCGCATCACCTCCTCGAGGTCGACCCACGGCGCGTAGCTGCGCTCGCAGGCGAAGCCCTCCCGGCGGTTCACGATCTCGTAGAGGATCTTCGTACCGGTGTGGCTCATCCCGATCTCGTAGGCGTCGGGGAAGGCGAGGCAGAGCGTGAGCTCGGAGGCGGCGAGGTCCTTGCGGACGACGTTGCGTTCCAGGCCGAGGTAGCGCCCGGGGCGCTCCACGCGAAGAAGGAAGGGCTCGAGTCGGGGGCGGAGGGAGTCGAAACGCATGAAGGACCTTTCCGAAAACCACGCAGTTTAGTCCGGGGGGAGCCTTTGCCCTCGCCGCGGCCCGGATCGATCGACGGATTCGCGTATCAGGCCCCTTCCCCGGGGGAGCTTCGTCCGGCCGCACCCGCGGTGCCCAGGGGAGAAGCCAGCCAGGACCGCTCATCGCGGAATCCGCAATAATGGCCGTCCCTCGTGAACGACCCGTCGACGATCGCCATCGCGGGTGCCGGCCCCGCCGGACTCTCCGCTGCGACCCTCCTCGCGCGGGCCGGGCGGAGGGTCGTCGTCCACGAGAAGAACGCCACGGTCGGGGCCCGCTTCGTCGGCGACCTGCAGGTCATCGAGGACGCGTCGGACCGCCAGGAGAACGTTCCGGCCATGTTCGCGCGGCTCGGGCTTCCGCCGCCCGCCTGGGTCCCGGCGACGAGGGCCGAGTTCTTCGACGCGAAGATGCGGCGCTTCGAGATCGCCTCGAAGGAGCCGTATGCCTGGTTCGTCACGCGGGGCCCCGGCGAGGGGACGCTCGACACGACGCTCCTGGCCGGAGCGCTCGGGGCCGGGGCCGAGGTCCGGTTCCGCTCGCGGCTCGAGCCGGCCTCCGCCGACCTCGTGGCGATCGGGCCGCAGACGCCCGACGGCCTCGCCCGCGAGCGGGCGTTCGAGACCGACGGGACCACCCGCGTCCGCGTCCTCTACGACCCCTCGGTCGCTCCCGGCGGCTACGCGTATCTCTTCACGATCGGCGGTCGCGGGACGTTCGGCTGCGCGATCGTTCGCGACCTCGGCGGGATCGACCGGTACTTCGAGAAGGCGAAGGAGAAGCTGCTCTCCGTCGACGCGGTCCCGATGGAGGGAAGCCGCGACGCCTACTCCTTCATGAACTTCGCGCTCGCTCCCGAGCCGTGCCGGGACGGACGCCCGGCGGCGGGCGAGGCGGGGGCGTTCCAGGACTACCTCTTCGGCCTCGGGATGCGCTACGCCATCTCCTCCGGCGCCCTCGCGGCCGAGGCGCTCCTGACGGGAGGCGACTTCCCGGCCCTGGCGCGGGAGAGGTTCGGGCGCCGGCAGCGCGTCTCGCTCGTGAACCGGTTCCTCTACGAGGCGGGAGGCGCCTTCGGCCTCTCGCTCTTCGCGCGCCTGGCGACGCACGTGGACTTCCGTTCGGTCCTCGCCGCGTTCTACCGGCCCGGCCCCGTCCGCCTCGCGCTGGCGCCGCTCGTCGCCGCGCTCTGGCGCAATCGCGGTCGCTGCGCGCACCGGCTTCCCCCGCACTGGTGCCGCGCGCGGGAGCGCGAGATCCGCGCCCCCGAGCTCGGGAGGATCGGGTGAGCGCGGCGCCGGCCGGTCGGGGCGTTTCCGACCTCTCGTCGGCCCACCGCGCGAACCGCAAGCTCACGCACCAGGCCGGCGCCAACTTCTCCGTCGGCTTCCGCTTCCTTCCGAAGCAGCGGCGGCAGGCCGTCTACGCGGCCTACGCCTGGTGCCGCGCCGCCGACGACGCCGTCGACGAGGGAGACCCGGCGGGCGCGCCGGAGCGCCTCGACGCGTGGGCGAGGGAGCTCGACGCCGTCTACGGGGGAAGTCCGTCGAGCCCGGCGGGGATCGCTCTCGCCGAGGCGCTGCCGCGGTTTCCCATACCGAAGGGAGCGTTCGAGGGGCTCCTCGCGGGCTGCCGCCAGGACCTGGTGACGTCGCGTTACGCGACGTTCGATGAGCTCCTCGGCTACTGCGACCTCGTGGCGTCCACGATCTCGACGATCTCCCTCGCGATCTTCGGCGGTCTCGGAGACGAGCGCGCCGAGGCGCGGGGCCGGGAGCTGGCGACGGCGCTGCAGCTGACGAACATCGTGCGCGACGTCGGCGAGGACGTCGCGCGCGGCCGCGTCTATCTCCCTCTCGAGGACCTCGACCGCTTCGGCGCGCGGGAGGAGGACCTCCTCGCGCTGCGGGCGACCCCCGCCCTCGGCGAGGTCGTCCGCTACGAGGCGCGGCGCGCGATCGGTTTCTTCCGCGCGGCCGAGCCGGTGAAGGAGCTCGTCGACCGTGACTGCCGCTTCGCCGTCACGATGATGGGCGGCATCTACGCGGAGGTCGCGCGGGACGTGCTCGCGCACCCGCTCGACACGCTGCGGCGCCGCATCGCGCTCTCCACGCCGCGCAAGGTGCGCGCCGTCCTCGTGCGACTCCTCGACCGGCGCTTCGACCGCGTCTCCGACTGACCCGTCCCGATTGACGCGCGCCTCCGGCGGGAACTAGAGTCGCGGCGATGGCTCTGGACGAGAGGACCCGCGCCGCGCTCCGCGAGCTGGGGAACGCCCTGAACGAGGCGGTCTCCTCCTCGTCGCGCGTCCACGAGATCCTGCAGCGGATCCGCGAGGAGGGAAACGAGGCGTATCTCGTCCTCGACGCCACCGTCGCGCTCGAGAAGCGCGGGCACAGGGCACAGGCCGCGCTCCCGTCCATCCGCCGTGGGGGCGTGCCGGCCCGGCGCGAGGAGACCGAGAGCGCCGGCTTCAAGATCGACGTGAAGGACCTCCACTTCCTCCGCTCGGTCGGGATCGACCCGACGCGCGCGCCCCGCGCGCCCCGGGGCCGACGCCGTCCGGGGAACACGGTCACGCTCCGCTCGACCGTCGCGAAACGGACCTGAGCGCCCGTGCGTTCCGCACACCGCGAGCCCAGAGGCACGCCTGCCGCGCCTTTCTCTTGAAGACACCCCTCCTCGGCCTGTCCCTCCCCCAGCTCGCGCAGGCGATCGCCCCCGTCGCGCCCCAGCGTTTTCGCGCCGCGCAGGTGATGCGATGGATGATCGAGCGCCGCGCCGACGGCTTCGCCGCGATGACGGACCTGCCGACGGCCGCCCGCGCCGCGCTCGAGGAGCGCTTCACGGTCGGGCTCCCGGAGGTCGAGGCGCGGACGCCGTCCGAGGACGGTGCGGAGAAGTTCCTCTTCCGCCTCGCGGACGGCGCGAAGGTGGAGGCGGTCTACATTCCCGCGCCGCGCCGCCGGGCCTCGGCGGGGGGCGAGCGCGTCACCGTCTGCGTCTCCTCGCAGGCGGGCTGCGCGGTGAACTGCGCGTTCTGCGTGACGGGGCGGCTCGGTGCGGGGCGGAACCTGACGGCCGGGGAGATCCTCGGCCAGTACATCGTCATCGCGCGCGAGAAGGCCTTCGGCCCGCGCGAGGCCAACGTCGTCTTCATGGGAATGGGCGAGCCGCTCCTGAATCTGGCGAACGTCTCCGGGGCCCTGGACCTCCTCGAGTCCGAGGTCTCGCCGAGGAGGACGACCGTTTCGACGGCGGGCGTCGTTCCCGGCATACGCGAGCTGGCCCGGAGGGAGCGCCGGCCGAACCTCGCGGTGTCGCTCACGGCCGCCGGGAACGCCCTTCGGACGCAGCTGATGCCGATCAACGCGCAGTGGCCGGTCGAGGAGCTCTTCGCGGCGCTCGAGGATTGGCCTCTCGAGCCGGGCCGCCGGATCACCTTCGAGGTCGTCCTGATCGCCGGCGTGAACGACTCTCCCGCCGAGGCGCGCGCGCTCGCCCGCCTCGTGAAGCGCGTCCCGTCGAAGGTGAACCTCATCCCGCTCAACGAGTCTGCCGAGTGGCTGCCCGGCCTCTCCCGCCCGTCGCGGGAGTCCGTCGACGCGTTCGGGAGCCTCCTCGCCTCGTCGGGCGTCGACGTCACCGTCCGCTGGTCGAAGGGGCTCGGCGCGGCGGCAGCGTGCGGCCAGCTGAAAGGACGGGAAGCACCCGGTCGGCTGCTGCGCATTCCGTCGCCGTCCGTGCGATCCTGAGGCGACTTCGGAACCAGGAGGCCCCATGTCCCTCGTGCCCCGTACGATCCTCGCCACCGCCCTCGCGCTGTCTCTCTTCGCGACACAGGCCCTCGCCCAGCAGGCCGCACCCGCGCCCATGCCCCCGCCCGCGGCGACCCCCGCGCCACCGACGCCCTCCGAGGTCGCCCGCGGTGCGGGGAAGAAGCTCGACGCGTTCCAGGCGAAGGAGGCCCGGGCGGCCCTGGAGCCTCTCGTCTCCCAGGCCGCGGCGAACGCCGACGTCGCGATCGCCCTCGGGCGCCTCCTCGAGCAGGAGCGGAAGTACGACGAGTCGGCGGCCGTGCTGCGCAAGGCCGCCCAGGCCGCTCCCGCCGACCCGCGCGTCCCGCTCTGGCTCGGGGAGACGCTCCTCAGGGCCCGGAAGACGGGCGATGCGGACGCGTCCTTCAGGAAAGCCGCCGAGCTCGCCGCCGCGGCGGCCGCCGCCCGGCCCGACGACGCGGCTGCGTATCTCGTCCAGGGGTCGGCGCTCTCGCGTCTGCGCCGCTACGAAGAAGCGATGACGGCGCTCGGGAAGGCCCGCGAGCGCGACGGCGGAAGCCCCGAGACCCTCTACCAGATGGGTGCGACACGCGCTTTCCAGCAGAAGTGGACCGACGCCGTGGCGCTGCTCACCCAGTCGCTCGACAAGGACACGGGGATGGCGCTCGGCTACTACTACCGCGCCCTCGCGCACGAGAAGCTCGGGCGCAAGGACCTGATGGTCGTCGACCTCGACCGCTTCGTGAAGGTCGCACCGACGGCCCCCGAGGCCGAGCGGGCGCGCGCCCTTCTCGCGGCGGCCGCCCGCTGACGGGACCGCGCGGAGGGGACGTGTCGAGCGCGCCGCCCACCCAGGTTCCGTTCCCGAATCTCGTCGCGATGATGGTGCGCCGGTCGGAGAGGGTCTCCGACCTGATCTTCTCCCCGGGCCGGCCGCCGCAGGTCGAGCTCCTCGGAAAGCTCGAGCCGGTGCCGGCGCCCGGCTGGGAGATGCTGACGCCCGAGGTGACCGCGGCCATCGCCCGGCACCTCGTCGGCGACAACGCGACGGCGCAGAAGGCCCTCGTCGACGACGGCGCCGCCGACGTCGCCTACTCGATTCCGGGCTTCTCGCGCTTCCGGGTCAACGTGTTCTTCCAGCGCGGGAGCCACGCCATCGTCATGAGGGTCATCCCGGTCCGCGTGCCGACCTTCGACGAGCTGAAGCTGCCGCCGGCCCTTCGCGACATCCCGGGGCTGAAGAACGGCATCGTCCTCGTGACGGGACCGACGGGCTCGGGGAAGTCGTCGACGCTCGCGGCCGTGGTCGACCTGATCAACGACACGCACGCGGTCCACATCGTCACGATCGAGGACCCGATCGAGTTCGTCCACGGGCACAAGAAGGCGACGATCCACCAGCGGGAGCTCCACCGCGACTGTCCCAGCTTCTCCCGGGCGCTGCGCTCGGCGCTGCGGCAGGCGCCGAAGGTGATCCTCGTCGGCGAGATGCGGGACGCGGAGACGATCGAGATCGCGCTGGAGGCGTCGGAGACGGGCCACCTCGTCCTCTCGACGCTCCACACGACCGACGCGGCCAAGACCGTCGACCGGATCATCGGGGTCTTCCCGAAGAGCGAGGAGCAGGTGATCCGGACGCGCCTGGCGAGCTCGTTCCAGTTCATCGCGTCGCAGCGGCTCCTGCCGCGGGCCGACGGTACGGGACGCGTCGCCGCCATCGAGATCCTCCGCTCCAACTCGCGTACGCGCGACTACATCGAGAAGGGGGGAGGCGACAACGAGGGCAAGTCGCTCCTGGACGCGATGCGGGACGGCGGAAACGACGGGATGCAGTCGTTCGACCAGGTCATCGAGCAGCTCATCCGCAGGCGGGTCGTCACGCTCGCCACCGGCCTGTCGTACGCGACGAATCCCGGGAACCTGCGGATCGAGCTGGCGGACCTCCAGGGCCAGGCCTGAAGCGAAGCGCTCGCGGCCTTCGTGCAGCCGCGAGCGCTCCGGGGTCTCGGGGCGGGGCGGTTACTTCGCCGGGGCGTCCTGCTTCACGAACTCGAGGTCGAGCTGGATCGTCACGTCGTCGCCGACGACGAGGCCGCCGCCGTCGAGGTTCTTGCTCCAGTTCACGCCGAAGTCCTTCCGGTTGATCTTCCCGGTCGCGCTCGCGCCGACGACGGTCTTCCCCCACGGGTTCTTCACGGGCGCCGTGTACTCGACGTCGAGGACGACCGGCTTCGTCACGCCGCGGAGCGTCAGGTTCCCCGCGACCTTCGCCGTCGTGGCGGAGGACTTCTCGACCTTCGTCGAGGTGAACGTCATCTGGGGGAACTTCGCGGCGTCGAAGAAGTCGGCCGTGCGAAGGTGTTCGTCGCGCTTGGCGTCGCGCGTGTCGACGGAAGCGACCTCGATCGTCGCGGAGATCTTTGCGGTGGTCGGATCGGCCGGGCTCCCGTCGACGCTCGCCGTGAACTTGCCGAAGGCTCCTTTCACGTTCGAGACCATCATGTGACGGACGGAGAAGCCGACGGTCGAGTGGGACGCGTCGATGGTCCAGGACTCGGCGAGGGCGGAGAAGCTCGTCAGGCCGAGGACGGCGGCGAGGGCTACGGACAGCAGGTTCTTCTTCATCTAATCCTCCTGGGTCTCTTTCGGGGCGAACCCCGGTGCGTTGCGATTCGACGTCCTTACGCCCGGAACGTCCGGACGGATCGGTCGATCGGTTGCAATCGACGGGCCACGCCCCATTCCGCCGGGAACAGGCCAGGACCGATCAGTCGGAGAAGGCGCGCCTCTCGAAACGAGAGGTTTTCAGAAGGCGTTGCCGAATCCGAAGTAGACCCTGTACGCCGGGTCGCCGGGCCGGCGGTCGAGAGGAACGGCGCCGTCGAGCCTCAGGACGCCGATGGGCGTGAGCGCCCTGAGGCCCAGCCCGAGCGAGGTCGCGAGGCCTTGCCCGAAGTCGCTCGACGAGGCCCAGACCTGGCCCACGTCGAAGAAGCCGACGCCGACGAGCATCGGGTGGAGGGGGACGCGCAGCTCCTCGTTGAGGACGAGAAGAGTCGAGCCCCCGGTCGGGAAGAGCCCGCCGCCGAGGTCTTCGCGGGGCCCGAGGCTCTCGGTCGGGTATCCCCGTACCGAATAGGAGCCGCCGGCGTAAAACCGGACGTCCGGGATCAGGACCTGCCCCTGGAAGGCTTTCGCGAACCCGAGCCGCAGCGACTGGGCCCAGACGACGGGGCCCGCTCCGAGGCCGAAGAGCGGACGGAAATAGCTGGCCTGCCCGTAGGCGCGGGCGTACGAGAAGCTCGACCCGAGCCAGTCGCCGCTCGTCTCGAGGTCGAGGGTCGCGAGGAGACCCCGGGTTCCGAGGAGGGGGTCCTCCCGGTTGTCCCAGACGAGCCCGCCGCCGACGTACGGGTACTCGATGGTCACGTCGAGAGGAAAGAAGGGGTCGTCCTCGAAAATACGGGACGTCCGGTACCTCCCGTACAGCCGGGCGGAGAGACCTTCGGAGAGGGTTCGCGAGAGCTGCAGGGAGGCCTCGCTCGTGTCGGTCTGCCGGTCGCTGAAAAGGCCCTCGCGGAACGTCCGGCGCCATTCGTACCACCCTTCGACACCGACCCCGAGGAGCCCCTCGGGAAGACCCCCGAACGCCCGGACGGCCCTGTCGTCGGGATCGTAGAGGCCGCGCAACCCGAGCGTGACGCCGCGACCGAGGACGTTGCGGTCGACGGCATCGACGACGGCGGCGAGCCCGGAGTCGCTCTCCCAGCGGACGCCGTAGCCGAACGAGAACGGCGGGCGTTCTTCGGCCGCGAGAACGACGTCGACGCCGCCGCCCGGGCGCGGGACGCTCGAGGCCTTCACGCTCTCGAAGAGGCCCAGGGCGAAGACGTCCGCCTGCGCGCGGGCGAGGTCGTCCTGCCGGAAGACGCCCCCGGGCTCGAGCCCGGCGGCGCGCTGGGCCCAGCGCGCGCTCGTGCGTGAGAGCCCCTCGACGGAAACCGTCCCGACGCGCTCGGCGGGGCCGGCCTCGACGGTGAAGACGGCGGCGATGCGGGGCGGGTCCTCGGGCGTGGCGGGGGAGAGCTCCACCCGAACGCGGGCCTCTGCAAAACCGCGCTCGCGAAGACCGTCCTCCATGGCGAGGGCCGAGAGCGAAGCCTTGTCGGCGTCGGCCGGCTCTCCCGGGGAGAGCAGCACTCGCCGCACGAGGTCGCGGGCCTCCTCGTCCCCAACGCCGCGGACTTCCACGGAGTCGACCAGGGACGGAAGGGAAGGGTCCAGGTCGACGGTCAGGGTCCCGCCGTCCTCGGAGAGATCCCGCCGGACGAGGGCGCCGTTGGGATAACCGAGGGCGCGCAATGCCTGCACGAGCCGTCCGTCCGCGCTCGGGAGGCTTGCCGCCAGCTCCACGCGGGCCAGGGGTGTGCCGAAGCGCCGGGCGAGCGAAACCGCCTCCGCAGGGGAGACGCCCGTGAAGGAGATCCGGGCGATGTCGACCCGTCGGCCGGCCGACACGGCGACGACGACGCGACGGCCTCCCGGCGCGTCGGTGGCGCTTGCCTCCGTCCGTGGGTCGAGGTGCCCGAGGGCGCGCAGAGCGCGGCGCGCCTCGAGGCTCATCTCCTCGAGCGCGGACGTCTCGAGGATCCCGGTGCGATAGAGGCCGGCAACGGCGCGGCGCGATGCGGCCGGCAGCGGATCGCCCTCGAACTCCACGACGACCCGCGGGCCGGGGTCGAGGGACGCCTCGACGTCGACCCGCCCCGCCTTACGCGACGGAACGGTTCTCAGGAACACCTGGGCCTCGGGCCAGCCCTTCCCGCGAAGCCAGGCCTCGGCGTCGATCTGGGCGTCGAAGAGGGCGTCGCGCGTCGCCGGCGCGCCGCGCGTGAGGCCGAGCGACGCGAGGAAGCCGCGCCGGGGAATGCCGTCCGGAGTCGAGGCCCGTACCGCGCCGAGGAGCGGCGCGTCGGGGTCGGCGCCTCGTGCGCGCGTTCCCCCGAGCTCGATGCGCTGCTGCAGCGTGCCGCCCCAGCTCCCGTCGTCGTCGGTGAAGAGCTGGAAGCCGACCGGAGGGAGCCTCCTGAGACGGTGCACGTCGACGACCCACGTCTGCCTCTGCGCGTTTCGGAGGTCGAAGGACGCCGCGAGCGTCACGTTCCGCGAGAACTCCCGCGAGAGCGTGAGCCGCGCGGTCGGGTCGGTCTCGCCGAGGACGAACACGGGGCGCGCCGAGACGGCGACCTGGCCGAGGGCCTGGCCGAGCGTCGACGCGAGGCGCGCGCTGTAGTAGCCCGCGAGGCCCCAGGCCAGCCTTGCGGCGGCATCCGCCTCTCCGCGTGCGCCGGTCCCTCCCTGCCGGAAGGACTCGAGCGTCGACTCGAAGACGTCGCCGCTCGCGCGGCGGGCGACGACGCTGTCGTCCTGGAGCGAGGAGGTCGTGACGAAATCGAGACGCGGATCGGTGGCGGGGTTCCCGGTGTAGGTGATGACGCCCTTGTCGACGCGGAAGGCCTGACCGTAGGCGAAGACCAGACCGTTCTTCCCGACGTCGATCCGGCCGCGGACGACCGGCCGCCGGGCGGTGCCCGTGACCTCGAGCCGGCTCCAGGAGGCGGACAGGTCGGCCACGTTGTTGCGGATCCTCACCCCGGAGGCGGTCTCGATGCCGATGTCGAGCGCGAGCGTGTCGAGGAGGGATTTCTCGGTCCCGGTCGCCTCGGGAGGAGCGAGGACGCGCGCGAGGATCTCGCGGTCGAGGTCGATGTCCCTCTCGAGAAGCCCGCGGTCGAGCGTGACGGTCCCGGAGATCCTCCTCGCGTCCTCGATCACGTCGAACGTCAGCTCGCCCGAGAGGGTCGCGGCGAGGCCGTAGGCGAGGCGGTACCGCACGTCGGCGAAGAGGGCCGTCAGCGTCGTCCCGCCGCCCCGGTACCAGCCGCCCGAGAGGAGGAGCGGACCGCCGTTGAGGAGCGCCTCGCCGCGGGTGAGCGAAGCCGTTCCGGGCGTCAGGTCGGCCTCCAGGAGCGGGTCCCGGATCTCGGTCGGCCAGGCCAGCGGCCACGAGAAGCGCGAGCCCTTGCCGTCGAGGAAGACGCGCCCCTCCAGCGCGTCCGGCGGTCCCGCCACTTTGGCCTCGAGCGCGATCTCGCCCGAGGCCGCTCCCCCCGCCAGGAAAGGGGTGAGGAGCGCCGCGTCGGCCCGGCCGCCGGCCGTCACGGCGACGTGCGACACGAGCCCCGCGAGGGCCGCGCCAGGGCGTGCGCCGGGCACGAGGTCGGCCGAGGCGGAGAGGAGGAACGACGTCCGCTCCCCGTCGACGGTGACCGGCTCGAGAGAGAGCCGGCCGCCCTCGAGGGTGACGCGCGCCGTGCTGGGAACGGCGAGCCGGCCCGCGGGCGTCTCCAGGGACGCGCCTTCGAGCTCGACCGTCGCGGTGCCGCCGAACGGATCCGCCAGGGGGATCGTCGCGAAGACGCGAAGGTTGCCGGAAACGGGGACGACGTCGGTGCCCGCCGGAAGGGACGCCGCGAGAGCGCAGGAGTCGAAGCCCGGCGCATCTAACGTCAGCTCGAGCGGTCCCTCGGGAAGGCCCGGCGGGAGATGGGAGGCCACGGCGGGAACGTCGCGCAGGGCACCGAGCGGGAGGCGCGCGGAGAGGGCCGCTTCGAGACCCGGCCGGCCTGCACGCGGAACGTCGAGCGCGAGGACACCGTCGCGCAGGAGGGCGTGCGCCTCGGCCGAGAGCTCCCCCGCGGAAACGAAGGCGTCGAGGTCGGCGTCGCGGAAGGCTTCCGTGAGGGAAACGCGCCCTGAGGCCTCGAGGTGGGCGAGGCCGGACCCGGCCCCGGGCACCTCCGGGCTGGTGGCGGCGAGATCGACGATCCGCAGCTCCCGGCCATCGGCCTCGAGCGTGGCGTGGAGCGCCTCGAGGAAGGGCAGCTCCTCGGCGAGACAGAGGCCGGCTGCGTCGAGGGTGACGCGAACGTCCCGCTGTTTCGGACCCAGCGTGAACGTGGCGTCGGCCGATGCGAGCCCGGTCGCGCCGGGACGGACGGTGCCGATCGAGAGGCCGGATGCCGAGACGGTCCCTTCGACCCGGCGGCGGCCGGCGTCGGCGACCGCGCGGAACGACAGCGAGCCCCCCCGTGCCGGGTCGAATGCCCCTTCGGCGTCCAGCCGCAGCGCGCGCAGTGGTCCCGTGCCCTCGACGTCGAGCCGGATTCCTCCTCCGAGGTCGACTCCTTCCGGAGCCGCGACCACGAGCGAGGGGAAGAGCACGTGCAGCTCGGCCCAGGCCTCGGCGAGGTCGGGTGCGAAGACGCGGAGCCGTCCGTCGGCGAGACGGCCCGACGCGAGGCCCGCGAGGGTCGGCGCCCGGAGGCTTCCCTCCGCGCGTCGCTCGCCGGGAGAGTCGGGGAGGAACGTCGCTGCCAGGTCGAGCGTGGTCACGCCGCGGGACTCGAGGCGGCCCTTGACCGTCGCGAGGGACTTTCCAGCGCGGGAGAGCGACAGCTCGGTGTCGACCGAGAGCGGGAGCGGGTCGCCCCGCCCGTGCCTCGCCGTCGCAGTGCCGTCGAGCTCGGTGTCGGCGATGCCCCAGCGGGTCCGCGTCGCCTCGTCGGCGATCCCGTCGAGAAGTCCGTCGGGGAGGCGCGCGGCCCGGAGCGTCCAGGTCCCGGCGCCCTCGTCGAGATCGAATCGACCCTCTCCCTCGATGCGCCCGCCGGGCTGCAGATCCGTCCGTGCCGCCTCGACGAAGAGAGTCTGGTCCTCGAAACGCGCCTTCACGGTCACCGTCTCGAGGGCGACGTAGGGGGTCTTCACGTCCTTCCCGTCGACGGCCAGGGTGGCCGAGAGCGCGGAGCGGCTCCCGCCGAGATCCGCCACGAGGTGAAGCGTTCCCGTGGTCCCCAGCTCGGGTGCGACCTTCGCGGTCTCTGCGCTCACCTCGGCGTGGAGGGCGATCGGCGCCTCGGAGGAGAGGCCTGCTCCGCCCCAGGCCGACGCGGTGAAACCCTCGCCCGCGAGGTGGAGCGCCGTGAGCCCGATCTCTCCGGCAGCGCTCAGCGAGAGCACGACGTTTCCGGCCGCCGTGAGCCGGAGCGGTCCCGGTCGATCGACGACGACGGCGGGGAGGTCCCCCTGCAGGCTGAGCGTGCCGCCGTGGAGGTTTCCCTTCAGCCCCGCGTTCTCGAGCCTCGCTTCCAGCGCCACCTCCCGAAGAGAGGCCGGGAGCGGCCCGGACACGAACGACGCGATTTCCACGCGGATGTGGTCTATCTCGGCCGTGGAGAGAAACGTCAGGTCTCTCGCGGACGCGCCCCGCGACGCAGGGAGCGGCGCCGAGAGGTCGATGCGGACCCCTTCGGCGACCAGGTGCCGCACGTGGAGGCGCCGGCGGAACCCCTCGCCCACGTCGATCTGGATCTCGGCCTCTTCGGCCGTCAGGAACGGACGCGCCCCGAGGACTGCTGCGCCGACGCCGCGGAGGACCAGGCGCCCCCGCAGGGGGTCCATCTCCACCGTTCGTGCGTAGAGGGCGAGACCGGTCGCATCCTCGGCCCGCCTCAGCGCCGTCGCGAGGAGGCGGGCCTGCACACCGGGTCGGTAGAGGAGGAAGAGGAGCGCCGCGGGGGATAGGAGCGCGACGACGACGAGCGCCTTGATCGTGGCGCGCCGGGCGCGGGACCGGGGAGAGTGGATGCCGCGCGCCATCCTTCGATTCTAGGGTCTCGATCCGGCGGGGATCCGGGCGCCGCGCGGCCCTAGAATCACCGGCGGCTCGGGGAGGACGAAGTGATGCCGGAGAGGAACAGGGGCGGCGCGGTCCGAAGGATGGCGAGGGCGGCGGTCGCGGTGGCGCTCTTCGCGATCGCGGGTCGGGGATCGGCCGCCGAGACGTGGCTCTACCCCGTCCTCCCGCAGAGCGTGATGAAGGCTGCTCCTCCGGCGCGCCGGGGGGCCCGCCCGGCCCGCCCGGCCGTCGCGGCGACCCCGCTGCCGTTCCCGACCACCCTGTCGGGAGAGAGCTCCTTCGTCGAGCTGACGACGGGAGCGCGCTTCCCGGAGCCCGGGAGCGCGGTTTCCCCCGAGAGGATCGACCGGTCGTTCGTGAGGCTCGGCGCGGGGCGGCCCATGCCGCTCACCTCCGCGAAAGCCGACGGCCCCGTGACGCGACTCGAGGCGACCTGGGCGGGGCAGGGCCTCGCGACGCTCGGAATCCTGCTGGCGCCCGAGGCGCGGACGGTGGAGGCCGCGGAGTTCGAGGCGTTCCTGCGAGATGCGGGAGCGACGGCCGCGATCGCCGAACGGACGAAGAAGAAAGAGACGAAGAAAGCCGCGAGGATCGTCGCGGTGGAGGGCGCCCGCGCGTTCGCGGGAGTCCTTGCGCCACCGCGCTCGGCCTCGCCCGCCGACCCGGCCGCCGGAACGGACGAGCCCCTCGGTCTCCCGCTCGAGATCGTCGCGAGGGTTCCGCCTCTTCCTCTCCGCGCAGGGACGACCCTGCCGGTTTCGGTCTTCCTCGACGGGAAGCCCGCGCCGGGAGCCGTCGTCAGGGCCTGGGCGCCGGGGAAGGAGACGCCGGCGGTCGTGGAGGCCGACGCGCACGGCGTCGTCTCGCTCCCTCTCGAGAACGAAGGGCGCCTCCTCCTCGCCACGGCCGCCGTCCGCCGCACGGGGAAGGCCGACCGCGCCCGGGGCGAGGCCTGGAAGAAAGCGGACTGGGAGGTGCAGCAGTCCACGCTCGCGCTCCTCGTCCTGCCGCGGGCGCCCGCGCCGTCGCCCGCGCCGGGGAAAGCCCCGACGAAGAAGTCCGCCGCCCCGAAGCCGAAGCCGCGCTGAGGCGCGTCCGCCTTCCTGCTCAGCGTCGGGCAGAGACTCCGCGCGCGAGCCGCGCGACCCCGTCGCGGAACGTCTCCCCGGGCGGCAGGAGCGAGACGACGAGGAACGCCTCCCGCGGGAAGTCGAAGAAATAGCCGGGGTGGACGAGGAGGTCCTCCTCGTCGAGGAGGCGGAGGACGAGCGCCTCCTCGGGCTCGATCGCAGGAAGCCTCAGGACGGCGGACCAGCCGGCGGACAGCGGCGAGACCGTCGTCTCGGAACCCCCCGAAAAGGCCTGGGTCAGCGCGGCGTGGTTTGAAAGGAGACGGGTGCGCAGGGCGCGGACCGCCTCGTCGCCCCACGCCAGGAGTCCCGGGAGCGCGAGCTGGACGGGCGTGGCGACGGAGAGGTACGCATCGGCGATCCAGGCGAGCCGCTCGAGCGCCTCGGAGAGGATCGGGGCGGGCCCGTTCGCCAGGATCCACCCGAGCTTCAGCTGCGGCAGGGCGGCGGACTTCGAGAGGCCGCCGAGGGAGAAGACGAGCGCCTGGCCCGCCGTTCCCTCATCCGCCGCGGCGACGTGCACGTCGCCGGCTCGGTCCTCGAAGCGGAAGTCGAGGAAGACCTCGTCGGAGACGATCGCGAATCCACGCCGCGCGGCGAGCGACGCGAGCGCTCCGAGCTCGGCGCGGGAGACGGACGTGCCGGTGGGGTTGTTCGGGTTCACGACGACCACCGCGGCGACCCGTCGCCCGGCCGCGACGACCCGGTCGGCCGCCTCCTCGACGAGGCTCGCGTGGACGGCCCAGCGATCCTCGGCGGGAAGGCGGTAGCGGACGAGCTCGACCCCCTCGAGCGCGGCGAGGGCGTCGAGGAGCGGGTAGCTCGGAGCCGGCACGAGGACGGCGTCTCCCGGCGCGGCGAGGAGCTTGAAGAGCCAGCCGTAGGCCTCGCTCGACGACGCCGTGAGGACGATCCGCTCCGGATCGGCCGCGACACCCCGGTTCGCGTAGTACCCCGAGACCGCCTTCCGCGCGGAGAGGAGGCCGCACGGATCGGGCGAGTAGAGCCCTCCCCGCGGGTCAGCGAGAAGGGCCAGGGCGGGCGAGGCGCCGACGTCGAGCCCCGCCGTCGTCGGATTCGTGGCCGTCAGGTCGAGGACCGGCCGGGGGTGTGTACCGAGCGCCCTCGTCAGCCGGTTCCAGGCGCCGGGCGGAGGGGTTCTCGTCGAGAACATCCCGCGGAGGTTACCCTCGCCGGTCCCTCCGGAGGGCGCGGGTAAACTCTCGCGCCATGGGATCCATCGCCCCGACGATCACCCCCGGCCTCCTCGCCGAGCACAAGCTCACCCCGGAGGAGTACGACCGGATCCTCGCGGCCCTGGGCCGCGAGCCCAACCTCGTCGAGCTCGGCATCTTCTCGGCCCTCTGGAGCGAGCACTGCTCCTACAAGTCGTCGAAGGTCTTCCTCCGCGACCTCCCGACGACGGGAAAGCGCGTCGTCCAGGGACCGGGCGAGAACGCGGGGGCGGTCGACATCGGCGACGGCCTCGCGGTGGTCTTCAAGATGGAGTCGCACAACCACCCCTCCTTCATCGAGCCCTACCAGGGGGCGGCGACGGGGGTCGGCGGCATCCTGCGCGACATCTTCACGATGGGGGCGCGGCCCATCGCCGTCCTCGACCCGCTCTTCTTCGGTGATCCGGGCGCGCCGCGGATGCACGGCCTCATCGACGGCGTCGTCCGCGGTGTCGGCGGCTACGGCAACTGCATCGGCATCCCGACCGTCGGCGGGTCGACGTTCTTCCACCCGACGTACAACGGGAACATCCTCGTGAACGTGATGGCGGTCGGCCTCGTCCGCCACGACAGGATCTTCAAGGCGAAAGCCTCGGGGGTCGGCAACCCGGTCCTCTACGCCGGCTCGAAGACGGGCCGCGACGGCATCCACGGCGCTTCGATGGCGTCCGACGTCTTCGACGACGAAAAGGCCAAACGCCGCCCCACGGTCCAGGTCGGGGACCCGTTCGCCGAGAAGCTCCTCCTGGAGGCGGTCCTCGAGGTGCTCGAGGGCGACGCCGTCGTCGCCATCCAGGACATGGGGGCTGCGGGTCTCACGTCGTCCTCCTTCGAGATGTGCGCGCGCGGCGACGTCGGCATGCGCCTCGACCTCGACCGGGTCCCGATGCGCGAGGCCGGAATGACGCCCTACGAGCTGATGCTCTCCGAGTCGCAGGAGCGGATGCTCCTCGTCACGAAGAAGGGGCGCGAGCGCGAAGTCATCGAGGTCTTCGAGAAGTGGGGCCTCGACGTCGCCGAGATCGGCGAGGTGACGGGGGAGCCGCGCATGGTCCTCCACTGGCACGGCGAGGTCGCGGCCGACCTGCCCGTGGCGCCGCTCGTCGACGACGCGCCCGTCTACCGCCGTCCCTGGACGCTCGCCGAGCCGCTCGCGCCGATGGAGGGCGCGGTCGACCTCTATGGCGCACCCGACGAGAGGACGGCCCTGCTCGTCCTCCTCGCCTCTCCGAACCTCTGCAGCAAGGCCTGGATCTGGCGACAGTACGACCGGAGCGTGAGGACGAACACGGTGTGCGGACCGCCGGGAGACGCGGCCGTCCTGCGCGTGAAGGGAACGAAAAAGGGGCTGGCGCTCACGGCCGACGTCAACCCGCGCTACTGCTTCGCCGACCCGATGCGCGGCGCCGCGCACGCCGTGGCCGAGGCGGCCCTGAACGTCGCCTGCACGGGCGCGCGGCCGCTCGCCGTCACCGACTGCCTCAACTTCGGCAACCCCGAGCGGCCGGAGATCATGGGCCAGCTCGCCGCGGCGGTGAAGGGGCTCTCCCTCGCCTGCCGTGCGCTCGAGACGCCGGTCGTCTCGGGCAACGTCTCGCTCTACAACGAGACCGACGGCGAGTCGATCCTCCCGACGCCCACCGTCGGGATGGTGGGCCTCCTCGAGGACGTCGCGCGCGCGGTGCCGCACGCCTTCGCCGCCGAGCACGACGTGGTGGCCCTCTTCGGCGAGACCCGCGACGAGCTGGGGCGCAGCGAGTACCTCGCCACCGTCCTCGGCCGCGACGAGGGTCCCTGCCCCCGTCTCGACCTCCTCGGCGTCCGCTCCCTCGTCGACCTCCTGTGCGACCTGGCGACCGACGGGCTCCTCTCCTCGGCGCACGACGTCTCCGAAGGCGGCCTCGGCGTCGCGCTCGCCGAGGCGTGCATCCCGAACGGGCTCGGAGCCGACCTGAACGTCGAGACGGCGCTCCTGCCGACGGTCTACCTCTTCTCCCAGTCCACGCCGCGCGTCGTCGTCTCCTTCCCTCCGGGCAACGAGAAGATCGTGCTCGAGGCGGCCCGGCGGCACGGGGTCCCGACGGCCTTCCTCGGGCGCGTGACGAAAGACGTCCTCCGGGTGAGCGTGAGCGGGAATGCCGTCCTCGACGTTTCCGTTTCGACTCTCAGGCAGGCCTCCGAGGAGGCCTTCGAGAGAATGATGGAGACGACCGCATGAAGATACCCCGCCTCGCCCTCGCCGCCCTCGTTGCTGCAACGACGCTCGCCCTCGCGGTCCCCGCGCCGGCAGAGAAGCCCGAGGCGCCGAAGATCGGCGCCGCCGCCCCCGACTTCACCCTCCCGCCGGCCGCCGGCGGAGCGCCCGTGGCCCTGAAGGACCTCCTGGGCAAGAGCAAGGCCGTGGTCGTCATCTTCGACGCGACGAAGTGCCCCTACGCCATCGGCTACAAGGGGCGCGTTGCGGACATGGGGAAGGAGTACGCCGGCAAGGGCATCACGTTCGTCACGATCAACAGCAACAAGACGGAGCCCGCGGCCGAGGTCGCCGAGGACGCGAAGAAGAACGGCTTCGCGTTCCCGGTCCTGAAGGACGAGGGGAACAAGGTCGCCGACCTCTACGACGCCCGGAAGACGCCCGAGATCTACGTCCTCGACCCGAAGGGGACGCTCCTCTACCGGGGGCGGATCGACGAGACGCACGAGGACCCGAAGAACGTGAAGTCGCCCGACCTCAGGAACGCCCTCGAGGCGATCCTCGCGGGCAAGCCCGTCCCCGCGGCCGAGACGAAGGCCTTCGGCTGCTCGATCAAGCGCGTCTGAGGTGAACCCTTCGCGGACCCCCGCGCGCGCGAGGAGGGCGGCCGCCGCCTTCCTCGCCGCGCTTTCCCTCGCGGCGCTCCTCGTCGAGGCGGCGCCCGCCACCGCCGAACCGGTGAAGCTCCTGAAGCCGGAGGACTACCAGAGCCGGATCGTGGCGGGGCGCAAGGGGCGGGTCCTCCTCGTCAACTTCTGGGCCACCTGGTGCGAGCCGTGCCGCGAGGAGATGCCGCACCTCGTCGCGGCGGCGAAGAGGTTCCCCGCCAAGGACCTCGCCGTCGTCCTCGTCTCCCTCGACTCGCAGAAGACGGGGCCGACGCAGGTGCCGAAGTTCCTCAAGGAGAAGAAGGTCCCGTTCGTCTCCTGGCTCGCGAAGACGCGCGACCCGCAGGATTTCATCGATACCGTCGACCCGACGTGGGACGGCTCGCTGCCATACACCCTGGTCTACGGGCGCGATGGAAGGATCGCGACCCGCCTCCCGGGCCTGCAGACCGAGGCCTCGTTCACGGAGGCGATCCGGAAGGCCACCGGCGCGAAGTGAGGCGCCGCCCGCTTCTCGACGCCCTCTTCCTCGACCGCGACGGGACCCTCATCGCCGAGCGGGGCTTCCTCGCCGACCCGAAGGGCGTCCGCCTCGCGCCGGGCGCGTCGGCGCTCCTGGCGCGATTCGCGGCGGAAGGGACCAGGCTCTTCGTCGTGACGAACCAGTCGGGCGTCGCACGCGGGCTGACCCGCTGGGACGAGGTGAACGCGGTGAACGCCGAGGTGGCGAGGAGGCTGGCGGACCGCGGCGTCCCGATCGCCGGCTGGCTCGTCTGCCCGCACCACCCCGAGGGGAAAGTGAAGGAGTACGCGGTCTCGTGCCGCTGCCGCAAGCCGGGGACCCTCCTCCACAGGCGCGCGCTGCGTCGGCACTCCCTCTCGGCCGCGCGGTCCGCCGTCGTCGGGGACAAGTGGGACGACGTCGGCGCCGGGCTCACGCTCGGCGCCTTCGCCGTCCACCTCCTCTCCGGGCACGGGCGCGAGCAGCGCGCGGCGGTGCGGGAGAAGGGCGGGGGGCGTGTGATCCTCGCCGGGGGGCTCGCCGACGGCCTCCGGAAGCTGAGGGCCGCGGCCCAGGAGAGGGGACGATGACGAGGCGCCCGCGCGAGACCGTGACGACCTACCCCATCGCGACACGATCGTTCAAGGTGAAGACCGCCGACTTCGCGGCGCCTCCGTCGACGAGCGGCTCCTTCGAAGACTTCTGGAACGGCCTGCCGAAGATCCTCGCCGCCGAGTCGCTCCGGAAGGTCGCCGCCGCCATTCACGCCGCGAAGGGGAAGGGCAAGCCGGTCGTCCTCGCCTTCGGGGCCCACGTCCTGAAGACGGGGCTGGGGCCGGTCCTGATCGACCTCGTCGAGCGCGGGTTCGTGACCGCCCTCGCCACGAACGGCGCCAGCGGCATTCACGACTTCGAGGTCGCCTTCCACGGCAGGACGTCCGAGGACGTCGGCGCCGTCCTCGAGACGGGCGAGTTCGGGATGAGCCGCGAGACGGGCGAGGGGATCTTCCGCGCGCTGCGCGCCGGGCGGAAGAAGGGCGTCGGCTACGGCCGCGCGCTCGGCGAGGCGATCCTCCGCGGCCGCCTCCCGTACCGCCACCTCTCCCTCTTCGCCGCGGCGGCGAAGGCGGACGTCCCCCTCACCGTCCACGTCGCGCTCGGGACCGACACGCTCGTCCAGCACCCGGGCATGGACGGCGCGCTCGTCGGCGAGATGTCGGTCCGCGACTTCACGACGATCCGGCGGGTCATCGCCGGGCTCGGCGGCGGTGGGGTATGGATCAACGCCGGCTCGGCCGTCATCATGCCGGAGGTCTTCCTGAAGGCTCTCTCGATGGCCCGCAACCTGGGGAACGACGTGAGGGACTTCACGACCGTCGACCTCGACATGATCCGACACTACCGCCCGCACGAGAACGTCCTGAAGCGCCCCGTCCTCTCGGGCGGCGCCTCGTACGCGATCACCGGCCACCACGAGATCCTCCTGCCGCTCCTGGCGCAGGCTCTCGTCCTGGGGTTGGAGGAGGGGAAATGACCCCGACCTCGACGAGGAGCGGACGATGACCCCGCGCGCGCCGCCCCCGCCCCCCCCCCCCCCCCCCCGCCCCCCCCCCCCCCCCCCCCGCCCCCCCGAGCTGGCGGCGCTGGCCGCCGCCGCGCCGAGCGTGAAGGCGGTCGTCGCGGGCGACCTGATGCTCGACGAGACGTGGTTCGGGGACGTCTCTCGCGTCGCACCCGAGGCGCCGGTCCCGCTCCTGGCGCTCGCGTCGATGTCCCGCCGCGCCGGTGGGGCCGGGAACGTCGTCGAGAATCTCTCGGCGCTCGGAGCGCGGACGGTGGCGCTCGGCGCCGTGGGTCCCGAGGAGGAAGGGGAGTGGCTCAGCCGCCACCTCGGATCCCTCCCGGGAGGCGAGGGGCGCGTCGTCGTCGACCCGCTCCGGACGACGCCCGTCAAGCGGCGGATGGTGGCCGACGGCCGCCAGCTCCTTCGCGTCGACCAGGAGCTCCCGGCGGTTCTCTCGGCCGCGGCCGAGGAGGAGCTCGTCGCCGCGGGCCTCGCGGCGCTCGCGTCGGCCGACGTCCTGCTCCTCTCCGACTACTCGAAGGGAACCCTCACGCCGCGCGTCATGGCGGCGCTCCTCGGGGAGGCGCGCCGCCTCGGCATTCCCGCGCTCGTCGACCCGAAGGGCAAGGACTATTCCCGCTACCGCGGCGCCACCTGCATCACGCCGAACCGCAAGGAGCTCGAGACGGTGACGGGGGAGAGCGCCCGGGACCTCGGGACGGTCGCGCGGCTCGCGTCGCGCCTGAGGGACGACCTCGGCCTCGACGCGATCCTCGTCAAGCTCTCGGAAGAAGGAATGCTCCTCCTGCCGAAGGGGGGCGAGCCCCTTCGCATCGTGGCGCGTGCACGGGAGGTCTTCGACGTCACCGGCGCCGGCGACACCGTCCTCGCCACGCTCGGCGTCGCGCTCGGCGCGGGGCTCCCTCTCGCCGACGCGGCCGACGTCGCCAACCGTGCCGCCGGCGTCGTCGTCGGCCGGACGGGAACGGCTTCGGTCCGCTGGGCAGACCTCCTCGACGGCCTCACGTCCTCTCCCGCCGAGAAGCTCCTCGAACGGGGCCACGTCGCGGCCGTCGCACAGATGCTCCGGCGCGCGCACAAGCGGGTCGTCTTCACGAACGGCTGCTTCGACCTCCTCCACCCCGGTCACGTCACGCTCCTCGGCGCGGCGAAGAAGCTCGGCGACGTCCTCGTCGTCGGCCTCAACAGCGACGCTTCGGTGAAGCGCCTCAAGGGGCCCGAGCGGCCGATCCTGACGGAGACGGACCGGGCGCAGGTCCTCGGCGGCCTCGACGCCGTCGATTTCGTCGTCCTCTTCGAGGAAGACACGCCCGAGGCGCTCATCGGAGAGATCCGGCCCCAGGTCCTCGTCAAGGGGGGCGACTACACCGAGGAAGGCGTCGTCGGCGCCGCCTTCGTCCGCTCCTACGGCGGCGAGGTCGCGCTCGTCCCGCTCCTTCCCGGCCGCTCGACGACCTCCATGGTGACGAGGATGACGAAGATGAAGGAGACCTCGTGATCGACGCGCACCTTTCGGCCCTCGCGGCGACCGCGCAGGCGGCGCGCGGCTCGATGACGCCCACGCTCGAGGCGGCGTGCGCCGCCGTCGCTGTGGCGATCCGTACGGGAAACAAGGTCCTCGCCTTCGGCAACGGCGGCAGCGCCACGCAGGCGCAGCACTTCGCCGCCGAGCTCGTCGTCCGCTACAAGGAGGACCGGCCTGGCCTCCCGTCGATCGCCCTCACGTGCGACGGGGCGATCCTCACCGCCTGCGCGAACGACTACGCGTACGACTACGTCTTCGCCCGGCAGGTCGAGGCGCTCGGCCGGCCCGGCGACGTCGCGCTCGGCCTCTCCACCTCGGGCACCAGCCCGAACGTCGTCAAGGCGCTCGAGGCCGCCCGCGCGCGAGGCCTGGTCACGATCCTCGTCACCGGCTCCCGCGGCGCCGCCGAGGCCGCAAAGTGGGATCACGGCCTCGTCGTTCCCTCCGCCGAGACCGCCCACGTCCAGGAAGTCACCCTCGCCGTCCTCCACCTCCTCTGCAAGGCGGCGGAGGACGGGGTCAGGTCTTGATTTTCTATTCTACGGCTTGCTCGTAGAGTGTAGTTACGTAGACCAGCCCCCAGGCTCGTGCCTCTAGATCTTGAGGGCGAAGCCTTCCCTCTTCGCGACGTAGACGGCGCAGGAGGCGTCGCCGACGACGTTCGGGACGGTGCGGGCCATGTCGAGGAGGCGGTCGACGCCGATGATGACCGCGATCCCTTCTGCGGGGACCCCGACGGAGGTGAGGACGAGGACGAGGAGCGGGATGGAGCCGCCCGGTACGCCCGCGGCGCCGACCGCCGTGAGGACGGCGAGGAGGATCACGAAGAGCTGCTGCCCGAGCGAGAGGTGGACCCCGAAGACCTGGGCGAGGAAGACGCAGGTGATCCCCTCGAAGAGAGCCGTCCCGTTCATGTTCATGGTGGCGCCGAGCGGGAGGACGAAGCCGGCGATCTGGGGCGGCACGCCCAGGTCGCGCTCGGAGACCTCGATCGTGGTCGGGAGCGTCGCCGCCGAAGAGCTCGTCGAGAAGGCCGTGATCATCACGGGGCGCATCTTCTTCAGGAAGGCCCACGGCGAGACGCCCGCGAAGAACTTCAGGAGGACCGGATAGACGCCCAGGATGAGGAGCGTCAGACCGAACAGGACCGTCCCGACGAAGAACAGGAGTTGCCGGAGGATGTCGAAGCCGAAGCGCGAGGTGACCGAGAAGATGAGGCCGAAGACGCCGAACGGCGCGATCTTCAGGGCCATGCCGATGATGACCACGGTGACGTCGGCGAGCCCCTCGAGGAGCTTCATCCAGAGCCCGTTCTTCTCGGGCGCGAGCTTCGTGACGCCGATGCCGAAGAGGAGGGCGAAGAAGATGACCGGGAGCATGTCGCCCCTCGCCGCGGCGTCGACGGGGTTGCGCGGCACGATGTTGACGAGGAGCGAAGGCCCGAACTCGGCCTTGCCGGCGGACTCCATCTTCGAGGCCGCCTCGCCGCGATAGGTCTCCAGGAGCCTCTCGCGCGTCCCGGCCGGGAGCCCCTCGCCGGGCTTCAGGACGTTGACGAGGACGAGACCGATCGCCACCGAGAACGCGGTGACGGTGAAGAAGTAGCCCATCGTCCGGCCACCCACCCGCCCGAGCCGTTTCAGGTCGCCGAGGCTCGCGACGCCGAGAGCCAGGGAGCTGAAGACGAGCGGGATGACGACCATGAAGAGCATCCGGAGAAAGATCTGCCCGACCGGCACGAAGACCCACCGGTTCGCGGCCTCCACGGCGTCGGGGACGCGCGGCACCAGGTAGAGGTTCGCGCCGATGCCGCAGACCGCGCCGAGGAGGAGGCCGAGGAGGATGCGGTTCGACAGGGCGCCCTCGGAGGGAGCCGTGGAAGGCGTTGCACCGTCGGTGGATGTCATGGCGTGGAAGGATGCCATCCCGGCGAGGCTGGCGGGCCAGTGCTTTTCTGATATCCTCCGCCGTCCGAATGAGCGCGGTGAGAGTAGCTCAGTCGGTAGAGCGCCGGATTGTGGTTCCGGTGGTCGCGGGTTCGATCCCCGTCTCTCACCCCAATTTCACCGCTCTTTCGCATACGCGCCCGTAGCTCAGCCCGGATAGAGCGTTAGACTCCGGATCTAAAGGTCCCGCGTTCGAATCGCGGCGGGCGCACCACCCACGAGATCAGGCCGCCTTCGGGCGGCCTTTTTTCGTCGAGCGGCGGAGGGACCCGGGGACCGACCGTCCGGGCGGCGCCGGAGTGCTACGGGGCGGCCTTGTGCGCGTGGACCTTCGCGAGGAGAGCGGGATCCCACGCTCCCGTGTGGCACTTTCCGCAGAAGGCCGCGCCCGGCTCGACGAGTCCGGCCGCCTTCGCCTTCGCCGGATCCTTCATCACCGCCAGCGACTTGTACTCGCTTCCGGGGCCGTGGCAGCTCTCGCAGTCCAGGGCGGGCTTGCGCCTGGCGTGGCCCGAGTCGGCCCAGGAGGTGTACTGCAGCTTGTGGCAGAGCTTGCACTTCTCGGCCCCGATGCGCGCGAGGCCGGCTTTCCCCGGTGTCACCGCGACTTCGCCGCCCGGGTCGGCGATTCCGGGAGCCGGCCTCGCCGCCGCGGGAGCCGGCGCCGCAGGGGCCGCCTGGGGAGCTGCAGGTGGGGGAGTCGGGGCCGGGGTAGCGGGAGGAGGGGCAGGGGCCGCGGCGGCTTCTGCAGCCTTCGGTGCCTGGCCCGCCGTCGGCGTCCTCGGACCGGTCTCGGCCGGTCTCGGCGGGGCGCTCCGGGGCGGACGCTCCGGCGCGCCGGGCCGCGCGGCGGCCTCCGGGCTTGCCGCCGGCTGGGGCGCAGCGTCGACAGGAGCCGGCTCGGAGGGCGCTGCGACCTGCGGGGCGGCGTCCGCAGCGGCCTCGGAGGGAGGAGGAGCCGTCTCCCGCGCCGGGGGTGGGGCTTCCTCGCGAGCCTTGCACGCGAAGAGAAGGCTGGAGGTGCATGCGAGCAGGACGACCGCGGCCCACGGCTTCCTCATTGCGAAACCTCCTTCGATCCAGGGTGAGCGCACGACGAGCTTAACCCCGGGATCTCGAACGATTCACGGGCGTCGGCCTGCCACGTGATCCGAAACGGCCGGTGGCGCCGGGACAGGCCGTCGGGATGCGCCGGCTCGCCGTCTGCTCTACCATCCGGACGGCCAATGACCATCCCGCTCAGAAAGCCCGCGCCCTTCGTCCTGCTGGCGCTCTTCGTCGTGGCCGCCCTGATGCCTGCGGCGATCGCCGCGTGGGGACGCGACTACTGGCGGCCCGACGAACCCGACTACGCCCAGCACACGCGCGAGATGGTGCAGCGCGGCGACTACGTGGTTCCGTACCAGAACGGCGTCCCCTTCCCCGAGAAGCCGATCCTGACCTACTGGGCGGCCGCCGCGACGACGCCGTTCACCGGGGGCGACCTCACGCCGTTCGGAAGCCGCGTTCCCTCGCTCGTCGGGACGATCCTCCTCGTCCTCGTCGCCGTGAAGGCCGCGGCCTGGCTCGGGGCCCCGCGCGACCGGTGGCTCGCCGGGGCGGCGATCGCCGTCGCGCCGCTCACCTTCTGGCAGGCGCAGTTCCTCCAGATGGACGCCCTCTTCTCGGGGCTCCTCGCCGGGGCTCTCCTGGTCCAGCTCCGGCTCGAGAACGACGACGCGCCGCGGCCCTGGCTGGCGTTCGGCGGGCACGTCCTCCTCGGCCTCGCCGTCCTGACGAAGGGGCCGCTCGCGATCGCGATCTCCGTCCTCGTGGCGGGAGTGTCGGTCGCCGCGACCCGCTCGCTGCGTCCTGTTCGGGTTCTCTACCCCGTGCGTGCCGCGATCGTCGTGGCGCTCGTCGCGGCCCCCTGGTACGTCCTCGCCATCCGCCGCTTCGGGTGGGACTACGCGTACGAGCTCCTCATCCGGCACAACCTCGTGCGGTTCGCCGCGGCCTGGGACCACATCCACCCCTTCTGGTACTACGCGGTCGAGAAGGTCTGGGTCGACTTCTTCCCCTGGACCCTCCCCGCGGTCGTGGCCATCGTCGTCCTCTGGAGGCGGGGAGAGCTCGCCGCGAACCCGCGTCTCGCGTCGGTGCTCCGGGCCGTCGGAGCCGTCTTCGTCCTCCTCTCCATCTCGCGATCGAAGCAGGGCAAGTACCTCCTCTTCCTCTACCCGTTCGTCGCCGCCGTCCTCGCGCTCTTCGTGGCGCGCATGAGAGGCGGAGGACGATGCGGCGCATCGGGCCCGGCGGGCCGTGCGGGCAATCCTGGCGGTCCTCGCGATCGTTCTCGTCCTGGCGGCCGCCGCCCCTCTACCCGGTCGCGGCGAGGAAGGTGCCCTCCGACGCGCACCTCGTCCCGTGGATCGCCGTACCGCTCGGCCTCGGAGCCGTCGTGGCGCTCGTCGTCCTCGCCCGGCGGCGGCGGGAGATCGCGGGGGCGGCGTTCGCGCTCGCCGCCGGGCTCTGGCTCGCGGAGGCGGCGCTCGGGGCGAAGGGCTTCCCTGCCTTGAACGTACGCAAGACCGCCCGTCCGCTCTACGAGAGGCTGCGCCCGCACGTGTCGGCCGGCGAGCCCCTGGCCTACGCGAGCAACCGGTTCCGGTGCTACGCCCTCGTCGTCCTCGACCGCAGGGTCGAGTGGGTGAAGACGCCCGAGGCCCTCCTGGCGTGGCTCGGGAAGAACCCGGGCGGCTGGGTCGTGACCGGCAAGAGCGAGTTCGACACGTGGCTCGCGGACGAGCCCGCCCTGAGAGCGCTCGCGCTGCGCGACAGCCATCCCGAAGGGAGCGACACCGGTCTCGTCTACAGGCTGCCTCAGCCGGGTGAGTGAGGTCCGGCCCGGCGTGACGGCTGCCGGATCGAGCAGGTCTATCCTCCCGGAATGACCCGAGAGCAGCCCTCGTCCCTCCGCCTCCTCGCCCTCCACGCGTTTCCTCTCGACGGCCGCATGTGGGGCCTCGTGAAGGCGGCCGCCGCGGCGGGCCAGCTCGGGGCGGGTGTCGCCGTGACGGCGCCCGACTTCCGTGGTCGAGGCGGTTCGGGCCGAACGGCCGAACCCGTTCACGCGATGTCCCTTCTCGCCCGGGACGTCCTCGAAGGGCTGCCCGGCGACGAGCCGTTCGTCGTGATGGGGCTCTCGATGGGGGGCTACGTCGCGCTCGAGCTCCTCGCGCGGCTCGACGCCAGCCTGCGTGCGCGGCTGCGGGGGCTCGTCCTCTGCGACTCGCGTGCAAACGCCGACGACGACGCCGGGAAGGCGAAGCGCGCGGACTCGGCCGCCGCGATCGAGAAGGACGGCATGGAGCCCCTCCTTTCGAAGATGCTCCCGCAGTTCCTCGTCCCCGAGTCGCGCGGGGGCGCGCTCGAGCAGCTGGTCCGGACCATGTTCCTCGCGACGCCGCCGGCGACGGCGGCCGCGGACCAGCGGGGGATGGCCGGAAGGGTCGACCGTTTCGACGTCCTCAGGACGCTGGCCGTTCCGTTCCTGGCTGCCGTCGGCGACGACGACGAGCTGACGCCGCCGTCGGCCTCCGAGCAGATGGTGGATGCTGCGGTGAACGCGCCGTGGGTCGAGCTCCTGACGCTGCCGGGAGCCCACCTGGCCCCGCTCGAGCACCCCGAGGAGTTCCTCCCGAAGCTGCGCGCCTTCCTCGATCGCTGCCGCGGCTGGATCCGTGCCGGCGGGCCGGAAGGCAGGAGTGCCCGCCTATGATCCGCGCGTGTTTCGAAGGACGACGGCCCTCGGCCTCCTCGCGGTCGTGCTCCTCGCAGCGGGCGTCGCGGAGGGGCTGGAGCCCGGCAAGCGCCTTTCCCAGTACGGCCTCGACGTCTGGCAGCAGGAACAGGGGCTGCCGCAGAACACGGTCCAGGCGGTCCTGCGCGGCCGGGACGGCTATCTCTGGGTCGGCACCCAGGAGGGGCTCGTCCGGTTCGACGGGGCGCGCTTCACGACCTACGACCGGCGCAACACGCCCGAGCTGAAGCACAACTCGATCATCTCCCTCGCCGAGGGGCCCGACGGGACGCTCTGGGCGGGCACGAACGGCGGCGGGATCCTCTGCCGCCGCCGCGACGGAACGTTCGCGTCGATCGGCAGCGCCGAGGGCCTCGGCAGCCTCGTCGTCTGGTCGATCGTGTTCGACGCGGCGGGGGACGCCTGGATCGGCGGAGACGGGAACGGAGTCCAACGGCTCTCGGGCGGCCGGGTCGTGCAGCGGATCGGGATTGGAGAGGGCCTTCCGATCGGGCACGTACGGGTGCTCGCGTTCGATCCGTCCGGTGCCCTCTGGGTCAGGACGACGGGCAAGGGGGCGGCGGTCGTTCGGAGCGGACGCGTCGAGCGGGTCGTCGGCGAGGAGGTCCTCGGATCGGGCCTGGTCCGGGCCTGGCGCCCGACACGGACGGCGGCGTCTGGGTCGCCACGTCCGGAGGGGGCCTCACCCTCGTCAAGGGCGACGTCGACGCCGTACCGGGAGAGGACCGGCTTTCCCTCCAACCAGGTCACCTCGGTCCACGTCGACGCGGGAGGAACGGTCTGGTTCGGGACGTGGGGGTGCCGGGGTCGGCCGGCTGAAGGACGGCGTCGCGGAAGTCATCAGGACGCGCGAGGGCCTCTCGAACGACCAGGTCTGGGCCGTCACCACGGACGACGAGGGAGCCTCTGGATCGGCACGTGGGTCGGCGGCCTCAACCGGCTCCGCGACGGGAAATTCCTGACCTACACGACGCGCGAGGGGCTGACGAACGACAACGTGCGCGCGCTCTGCGAGGGGCGCGACGGCTCGGTCTGGATCGCCACCGCGGGGGAGGCCTGAACCGGCTGAAGGAGGGCCGTGTCACCTCGTTTCGGAGGCCGACGGCCTGCCGAGCGACCACGTCTCGGCGCTCATGGAGGACCGGAACGGGACCCTCTGGGTCGGGACGAACCTGGGAGGGGCCGCGCGGTTCGCGGGCGGGCGCTTCACGCTCCTCAGTCCCGCAGAGGGCCTCCCGCACCACGACGTGCGAGCGTTCCTCGAGGACCGCGGCAGGAACGTCTGGATCGCGACGATCGGAGGAGGGCTGACGCGCGTGGCCCCGAACGGCAGCCTGAGATATTCACCGTCGCCGACGGGCTTCCGACGGGGCGCTTCGTCGCGATCGCCGAGGGAACGACGGCGCGATCTGGCTCGCCTCGTCCGGGGGCGGCGTGACGCGGCTGGCCGAGGACGGGGTCAGGTCTTCACGACGGAGAACGGGCTCTCGAGCAACCGCGTCATCGCGCTGAGGGCCGAACCGGACGGAACCGTCTGGGCCGGCACCTCAGGCGGCGGCCTGAACCGCATCCGCGGCGGGAAAGGTCGCGCAGGTCTGACGCGCGACGGGCTCTTCGACGACCTCGTCAGGTGATCCTCGACGACGGGAAGGGCTCCTTCTGGATGACCTGCAACAAGGGGGTCTTCCGGGTGTCCCGCGAGGAGCTCGACGCCGTGGCCGACGGCCGGGCCGTGAGCCTGCGGTCCGTGGCCTTCCGGGACATCCGACGGGATGCGCAACGCGAGCGCGGCGGGCGGCCAGCAGCCCGCGGGCTTCGTGGGCGCGGACGGGCGTCTCTGGTTCCCGACGTTCCGGGGCGTCGCCGTCCTTGACCCGGCGCGGATTCGGGCCTCGGGCCGCACCCGCGGGTCGCGATCGAGGACGTCTTCGTCGACGGTCGTCCGGCCGACCTCCGCTCTCCCCTCGTCCTTCCGCCCGGCACCGGGCGGGTCGAGATCCACTACACCGCCCTCACGCTCGTCTCTCCCGACAGGGTCCGCTTCCGCATCCGGCTCGACGGGCTCGAGAACCTGGCGGTCGACGTCGGGACGCGCCGTGTCGCCTACTACACGAACCTGCCGAGCGGCAGCTTCGTCTTTCGTGTCTCGGCGGCCGACGCGGCGGGCGAAGTGGGGCGAGCGTGACGGCGCTCTCTTTCCGGAAGGCCGCGCGCGTGTGGGAGACGTGGTGGTTCTGGGTCGCGCTGGCCGTCCTCGCGACGGCCGCGGCGTGGGAGTCGTGCGGTGGCGCGTGGCGCGGCACCGCGCGCAGGAGTCCCGGCTGCTCGTCCTCGTGGAGCAGCGGACCCGCAGCCTCTCCGAGGAGAAGGTTCGGGCCGAGGAGGCGCTCGCGAAGGCCGAGGAGGCGAGGGCCGATGCCGAGCGGCACCGCGAGGTCGCCGAGCGCGCCACCGCCGAGGCCGAGGAGGCGAGCCGGACGAAGAGCCGTTTTCTGGCGAACGTCTCGCACGAGCTGCGGACGCCGCTGAACGCGATCATCGGCTACTCGGAGATGCTCTCGGAGGAGGCGTCGGAGGAAGGCTCGGCCGGCCCTCGCGAGGGACCTCGAGCGCGTCCGCACCGCGGCCTCCACCAGCTCGAGCTCGTCAGCTCGGTTCTCGACCTGCCCAAGGTCGAGGCGGGGCGCCTCGACCTCGAGCTCGCGACCTTCCCACTGGCTCTCCTCGTCGAGGAGACGACCGCGATCGTCAGGCCGCTCCTGGCGAAGAACCGCAACGCGCTGGTCGTCCGGTGCCCCGCGGAGAGGACACGATGACGTCGGACCCGCGGAAGGTGCGCCAGTGCCTCTTCAACCTCCTTTCCAACGCCTGCCGGTTCACGCAGGACGGGACGGTCGAGCTGGAGGTCCGCCGGTTCGTCGACGAAGGGCCGGTCGTGGGTCTCGTTCCGCGTCACGGACACCGGGTCGGCATTCACCCGGACGAGCTCGCGAACATCTTCGAGCCCTTCTCGCAGGCCGACCTCTCGACGGCGCGGCGGGAGGGCGGCACAGGCCTCGGTCTCGCCATCACCCGGCAGCTCTGCGAGCTGATGGGGGGGCGGGTCACCGTGGAGAGTGATCCCGGAACCGGCTCGACGTTCGAGATCCGTCTTCCGGCGGACGTGCCCGCCTGAGGCGCCGCTTCAGGGGGCCGCGGAGAGCGTGACGGCGACGCGCCGGGCCTCGCCGTCGCGCTGGACGAGCAGGACGAGCGTCTCCCCGGGTTTCCTCTCCTCGAGGGCGGTGATCAGGTCGTCGGCCGACCTGACCTCCCCGCTGCCCGCCCGGGTCACGATGTCGCCGAGGACGAGCGCTCCGGTCTCGTCGCGCGTCGTCCCGCGCAGCCCTGCCCGCTGCGGCGCCCGTCCCGGCGCCACCGACAGGACGAGCGCGCCCTCGATGCCGAGACGGGCGGCGACGGCGTCGTCGGCCAGCGTGACGCCGAGCTGCGGGCGGATGACGCGCCCGTGCTGGATCAGCTGCGGGACGATCTGGTTCACGGTATCGACCGGGACCGCGAGCCGATGCCGGCGCTCGACCCGCTCGTCGACGCGATAGCCGTGTTCACGCCGATGAGGCGGCCCGCGCTGTCGAGCAGCGGTCCCCGGAGTTCCCGGGTTGATGGCGGCGTCGGTCTGGATGACGCCCTCGATCTGCCGTCCCGTCACCGACTCCGATCGATCGCCCGAGGGCGCTCACGACACCGGTCGAGAGCGACTGGTCGAGGCCGAACGGGTTGCCGATGGCGAAGACCTTCTGCCCGACGAGGAGGTCTTTCGAGGTGCCGACGAGGATCGGCGTGAGCACCTTGCCGGTCGGGAAGACGCGCAGTACGGCGAGGTCGCGGTCGGGAGCGGCTCCAACGAACGAGAAGCCATCAGGTCGAGCCGTCGGAGAGGGTCACGCGGGCGGAGAGGCCCCTGGATGACGTGGAAGTTCGTGACGACGTGGCCGGCCGCGTCCCAGACGAAGCCCGAACCTTCGCCCCGGGAATCTCGGCCATCCGGAAGAGGCCGGCCCGGCTGCGGGCGAGGCTCGTGATGAAGACGACCGAGGGCTCGCCTCGCGAAAGAGGGCGATCGTCGCCTTCTCGTCCGCTGCGAGGTCGCCCCGCGCCGTCACCGGTCTCGGCTCGGGCTCCGGAGCGGCGTGCTGCGGGCGGCGGCAGGAAGGGGAGAAGCACCGAGAAGAGCAGGGTGAGGCCGTCCGCCGGGAGGGCCGGGGCCATCGGGAGCGCCCTGTCGTCGTGGTCCATCGGAGCCTCGGCTGGCGAGTATAGGGCGCGCTCCGTCACCGTGACGCCAGAGTAAGATCGACGGAGATCTCGAAGTGTGCCCCTGCGAGGGCGATGGAGCATCTCTGGAAGGCCGATGAACGCGGAAGCCTCACGTCCTCTTGCGCCCGGTACCCTCGTGGGCCGGTACCGGATCCTCTCCTCCGTCGGGAGTGGTGCGATGGGAGAGGTCTACCGCGCGGAGGACACGTCGCTCGGCCGGATCGTGGCGCTGAAGACCCTGCCCGGAGACCTCGTCGGCACGCCCGACCGGCGCGCGCGGTTCGAGAACGAGGGCGGATCATGGCCTCCTCTCGCACCCCAACCTCGTCCACGTCTACGACGTCGGCGAGCACGAGCGGGTCCCGTATCTCGTCCAGGAGTTCGTCGGAGGCCGAGACGCTCGAGGACGATGCTCCTCTCGGGCCCGGTCGCCGCCCCCAGGGCGGCGCGCTGGATCGCACAGGCCGCGGAGGGACTGGTCGCCGCCCACGGGCGGGGGTCCTCCCACCGCGACATCCGTCGAACCTGATGGTTGGCCGGGACGGAAAGAATCCGCGTTCTCGACTTCGGCCTCGCGAAAGTCAGTCCGTACCGGAGGACCGGCGACGGAGCCAGCCGTCGCTCACGACCGACAGGATCTCGTCGTCGGCACGGCGCAGTACATGTCCCCGAGCAGGCGAGCGGGAAGAAGGTCGACGCGCGCAGCGACATCTTTCTCCCTCGGCATCGTCTTCTACGAGCTCCTGGCCGGGAAAGCTCCCCTTCGAAGGGGCAGCGGTCGACGTCATGTACGCCATCCTCCACCTCAGGCACCCGCCGATTCAAAGCTTCAGAAGCGGCGTCGTCGAGGTTCGCCGAAGTCGCGGACCGGGCCCTCACGGGGGTTAGCCCAGCTTGATTCGCCTCGATGCGCGAGATAGCCGCCGCGATCGAGGCGGTGCTGGCACCACCAGGGGCTGGGAGCTCGGCGCAGCCGCACCCGCCCGCACCGCGTACCCGCGCGGTTCCCGACGATGTCAGCGCCCCCTCGAGCGTTGCCGGCCCCGGAAGCCATGAACGGCGGGACTCGCTCTTCGCCGTGGGGGCGTGCCTCCTCGCACGGCCGTCGCCGGTGCGTCGTTCCTCCTGGTTTCGGTCGGGGCGGGGGCCAGGTCTTCCAGGGAGGGCCGCCCCTCCAGACCGAAGTCCAGCTGACCTCATCCGCCGGCCTCGACGTCTTTCCCGCCTTCTCGCCCGACGGCAGAGCCCTGGCCTACGCGTCCGACCGGTCGGACGGATTCGGGAATCTACCGCCGGCCCCTGGCATCGGGAAGCCGTGAGATCAGCTCACGACGGCCGGCCGGCAGAACCTCACTCCCGGCTTCCGGTCGCCCGACGGCGAGACGATCCCCTACCACGTCCCGAGCGTCGGCGGCGTGTGGCTCGTGCCGCCCTCGGTGGCGTGCCGCGCCCGTGACGACGTTCGGCTCGCGTCCCTCGTTCTCGCCCGACGGCAAGGCCCTCGTCTTCGGAGTCAGGGTCGGTGGGGTCGACTTCGCGGCGAACTCGCTCGGCGCGCTCCCCCTCCGTCCTCCTGGATCGGCCCCCCTCGACGGTTCGCCGCCGCGCCTTGCCCTGACGCAGGTGGGGCGCCCGAGCGGCAGGCACGGCGCAGCAGCCTGGTCGCCCGACGGCAAGCTGGATCCGCCCTTCGCCAGCTACAACCGCACGTCCTCCGAGATCTGGGCCCGTCGGCGTGGACGGCTCAGGGGCCGGCGAAGGTGACGAAAGACGGGCGAATGCTACGACCCGGTATACCGGGGGCTGACGGCGGCGCCGTCCTCTTCCCGTGCTGGTCGGAAAACTGGAGCGTCAGGTCTACCGGCGCAGGTCGCGACACAGACAGGGGAAGGCCCTCCGCGCTCCGGAGGAGATCGCGACGTTCGGTGTCGCGGGGCTCGGCTGGGTCAAGCAGCTGGCGGTCTCGCGCGACGGCACCCAAGCTCGCCTACGCCAGCCTCGCGATGGCCAGCAACATCCCCAAATTGCCTCGACGCGCGGGGAGAGGCGCGGCCCAGGATCGGCCGTGACGCGCGAGACAGGGCGGAACTCCCCGTCAGCCGTCTCGAACGACGGCAAGCAGATCGCGCTCTCCCGGCGCTGGAGGCCCGGCGCGAACCAGGACATCTGGATCGTCAGCGCCGACGGCGGAGACGGCGTTCAGACGACCGATCCCTCCGACGACGACTACCCGCACTGGTTCGGCGGAGACCGCCGGCTCGGGTTCATGTCGCTCCGGCGCGGCCACCGCGCCTTCTTCTCCCTCGACCTCGCGACGGGGCGGCGGGAGGACGTGGTCGCCGACACCGGCCGGGGCACGACGCGATGCGCATCTCGCCGGACGGCACGAAGGTCGCGTTCCACTCCAGCCGCGGAGGACGACGCTGAACGTCTGGGTCGCCGAGCTCCCGGCGGGACGCCGCGGCAGATCACCTCCGACACCGAGCTCGCCGCGTTCCCGTGCTGGGCTCCCGACGGCACGACGCTCGCCTTCGAGGCCAAGCGCGAAGAGGACGTCCACGTCTTCACGGTTCCCGCCACCGGCGAGACGCCAGTCCAGCTGACCCGCGGGCCGGGGCAGAGCTGGCCCTACTCGTTCTCGCCGGACGGCTCGAAGATCGCCTTCGCCGGCCTGCGCGACGGCATCTGGAACGTGGGATGGGTCTCCCGCGACGGGAAGACGGATCGCACGCAAACGGCGAATCGCCGCCTCAATACCTACACGTCCGCTTCACCGCCTGGTCGCCGACCGGCGACGCCATCTACTACAGGCTCGCCGAGACGACCGGGAACATATGGCTCGTCGAGATGTCACGTCGAAGGGCGGCCAGGAGAAGAGGCCGGAGGCAAGCCGTGAGCAGAGACGATCGCCACGCGGATCATCCGGGAGATCCCGAGCCACCGGGTCTACGAGACGTGATGGTCTTCGCGTTCCTCGACATCGCGCCCTCGCGCCAGGTCACACGCTCGTCGTCCCGCAGGAGCCGGCGGCCACGCTCGACGCGCTTTCCGAGGAGTCGGCGGCGGCCATAGAACAGGTCCTTCCGCGCATCGCCCGCGCCGTGATGGCCGCGACCGGCACGCGCGCGACTGCAACGTCCTCCCAGAACAACGGCGCCTGCACAGGGCAGTGCCGCACGTCCACTTACGTCATCCCGAGGCCCGACGCCAGGCACAGGCTCGGCATCGACTGGCCGAGCGGCCCGGCTCGACGCGGACGAGGGAAGCGGATGGCCACCGCGGATGGCCGCCCGGCTGGCGGAAGGCTGACGGCGGCGACCGGTCAGGGCGCAGGGGCCTCGGCGAGCCGCCGCACGACGTCGCGGGCGAGGCCGCCGAGACCTCGTCGTAGACTACGTCGAGGACCTCCGTCTGGGTCGGGGCTCGCCCGCCGGCTCGTCGGAAG
>JADJZB010000024.1 GCA_016719485.1 Holophagales bacterium | reverse complement strand
GCGCCGGTCTACCGCCGGCATGGACGCTCGCCAGGCCGCTCGCGCCGATCGAGGCATGGTCGGCTGCCTATCGCCCGACGAAGAGGACCGCCCTTCTCATCACTCCTCGCCTCTCGAACCTCTGCAGCAAGGCCTGGATCTGGCGCCAGTACGACCGGAGCGTAAGGACGAACACGGTGATAGGACTGCCGGGAGACGCGGCCGTCCACTGCGCGTGAAGGGGAACGAAGGGGGCTGGCGCTGACGGCCGACGTCAACCCGCGCTACTGCTTCGCGGACCCGATGCGCGGCGCCGCGCGCGCCGTGGCCAGGGAGGCCCTGAACGTCGCCTGCACCAGGCGCGCGGCCGCTCGCCATCACGGACTGTCTCAACTTCCAGCCCCGAGCGGCCCGAGATCCTGGGCCAGCTCGCCGCGGCGGCGAAAGGCTCTCCTCGCCTGCCGCGCCCTCGGTGCCCGTCGTCTCGGGGAACATCTCGCTCTACAACGGGACCGACGGCGGTCGATCCTCCCGACGCCGACCGTCAGGATGGTCGGTCTCCTCGAGGACGTCTCGCGTGCGGTGCCGCACCCTTCGCCAACAGCGGCATGACGTCGTCTCGCCCTCTTCCGGCGAAACCCGCGACGAGCTGGGGCCGGCGCAATACCTCGCCACCCTCCTCAGCCGCGGCGGAGGCCCCTGCCCCCGTCTCGAGCCTCCTCGGCGTCCGCTCCCTCGTCGACCTCCTGAGCGACCTGGCGACCGACAGGCTCCTCTCCTCGGCGCACGACGTCTCCGGACAGCGGCGGCCTCGGCGTCGCGGTCGCCGAGGCGTGCATCCCGAACAGTCTCGGGGCCGACCTGAACGTCGGGGACAGCAGCGCTCCTGCCGACGGTCTACCTCTTCTCCCGGTCCACGCCGCGCGTCGTCGTCTCCCCCTCCGGGCAACGAGAAAATCGTGCGAGAGCGTGGCCCGGCGGCACAGGGTCTCGACGGCGCTTCCTCCAGGCGCATGACGAACGACGTCCTCCCGGGTGAGCGTGAGCGGGATGCCGTCCTCGGCGTTTCCGTTTCGAGTCTCAGGCGGCCTCCGAGAGGCCTTCCAGGGGACGACCGCAGGAGACCCCGCCTCGCTTCTCGCCGCCCTCGCCGCAGCAACGACGCTCGCCCTCGCGACCCCCGCGCCGGCAGAAGAAGCCCGGGCGCCGAAGGTCGGCGCCGCCCCTGACTTCACCCTCCGCCGGCCGCCGGCGGCACCTCATCGCCCTCAAGGATCTGCTGGCGCAGAACAAGGCGGTCGTCGTCGTTTTCGACGCGACGAGAGTGCCCCTACGCCATCGGCTACCAGGGCGCGTCGCGGTCTGTGGGAAGAATTGCGCCGGCAGGGGCGTCACTTTCGTCACGATCAACAGCCCGTCAAGACGGAGGCCCGCGGCCGAGTCGCCGAGGACGCGAAGAAGGACGGCTTCGCGTTCCCGGTCCTGGAGGACAAGCGGGAACAGGAGTCGCCGACCTCCTACGCCGCCGCAGAAGACTCCGGATCTGCGTCCTCGACCCGAAGGGGACGCTCACTACCGGGGCCGATCGGCGGACGCACGAGGACCGAAGAACGTGAAGTCGCCCGACCTCAGGAACGCGCTCTCGGGCGATCCTCGCGGGCAAGCCGTTCCCGCGGCCGGAGACGAGGCCTTCGGCTGCTCGATCAAGCCCGTCTGGTGGAGCTCCGCGGACCCCGCGTGCGCGAGGAGGGCGGCCGCCGCCGTCCTCGCCAGCTTCTCCCTCGCGGCGCTCCTCCTCGAGGCGCCGCCCCGCCGCCGAACCGGTGAGCTCCTGAAGCCCGGGGCCGACGCAGGTGCCGAAGTTTCTCAGGGAAAAGAAGGTCCCGTTCGTCTCCTGGCTGGCGAAGACGCGCGACCCGCAGGATTTCATCGATACCGTCGACCCGACGTGGGACGGATCGCTGCCCTACACCGTGGTCTATGGGCGCGATGGGAGGATCGCAACCCGCCTCTGGGCCTGCAGACCGAGGCCTCGTTCACGGAGGCGATCCGGAAGGCCACCGGCGCGAAAGTGAGGCGCCGCCCGCTTCTCGACGCTCTCTTCCTCGACCGCGACGGGACCCTCATCGCCGAGCGGGGCTTCCTCGCCGACCCGAAGGGCGTCCGCCTCGCGCCGGGCGCGTCCGAGTTGTTGGCGCGTTTCGTGGCGGAAGGGACGAAACTCTTCGTCGTGACGAACCAGTCGGGCGTCGCACGCGGGCTGACCCGCTGGGCGAGGTGAACGCGGTGAACGCCGAGGTGGCGAGGAGGTTGGTCGCCCGCGGCGTCCCGATCGCCGGCTGGCTCGTCTGCCCGCACCACCCGAGGAAAGGTGAAGGAGTACGCGGGTCGCCTGCCGCTGCCGCAGCCGGAGGACCCTCCTCCACAGGCGGGCGCTTCGCCGGCACTCCCTGTCGGCTGCGCGGTCCGCCGTCGTCGGGGACAAGTGGGACGACGTCGGCGCGGGCCTTGCGCTCGGCGCCTTCGCCGTCCACCTCCTCTCCGGGCACGGGCGCGAGCAGCGCGCGGCGGTACGGGAGAAGGGCGGGGCGCGCGTGATCCTCGCCGGGGGGCTCGCCGACGGCCTCCGGAGGCTCCCCGCGCCAGACCGTGACGACCTACCCCATCGCGACACGATCGTTCAAGGTGAAGACCGCCGACTTCGCGGCGCCTCCGTCGACGAGCGGCTCCTTCGAGGACTTCTGGAACGGCCTGCCGAAGATCCTCGCCGCCGAGTCGCTCCGGAAGGTCGCCGCCGCCATTCACGCCGCGAAGGGGAAGGGCAAGCCGGTCGTCCTCGCCTTCGGGGCCCACGTCCTGAAGACGGGGCTGGGGCCGGTCTGATCGACCTCGTCGAGCGCGGGTTCCGTGACCGCTCTCGCCACGAACGGCGCCAGCGGCATTCACGACTTCGAGGTCGCCTTCCACGGGAAGACCTCCGAGGACGTCGGCGCCGTCCTCGAGACAGGCGAGTTCGGGATGAGCCGCGAGACGGGGGAGGGGATCTTCCGCGCGCTGCGCGCCGGGCGGAAGAAGGGCGTCGGCTACGGCCGCGCGCTCGGCGAGGCGATCCTCCGGGGCGCCTCCCAGTACCGCCACCTCTCCTCTTCGCCGCGGCGGCGAAGGCGGACGTCCCTCTCACCGTCCACGTCGCGCTCGGAACGGACACGCTCGTCCAGCACCCGGGCATGGACGGCGCGCTCGTCGGCGAGATGTCGGTCCGCGACTTCACGACGATCCGGCGGGTCATCGCCGGACTCGGCGGCGGCGGGGTCTGGATCAACGCCGGCTCGGCCGTCATCATGCCGGAGGTCTTCCTGAAGGCCTTTCGATGGCCCGCAACCAGGGAACGACGTGAGGACTTCACGACCGTCGACCTCGACATGATTCGACACTACCGCCCGCACGAGAACGTCCTGAAGCGCCCGGTCCTCTCGGGCGGCGCCTCGTCCGCGATCACCGGCCACCACGAGATCCTCCTGCCGCTCCTGGCGCAGGCTCTCGTCCTGGGGCTGGAGGAGGGAAATGACCCCCGACCTCGAGGAGCGGACGATGACCCCGGCGGCCGGCGGCGACCGCCGGGGACCCGCCGCGGCCCCCCGCCCCCCAGGGGGATGCCCCGCGCGAGCTGGCGGCGCTCGCCGCCGCCGCGCCGAGCGGTGAAGGCGGTCGTCGCGGGCGACCTGATGCTCGACGAGACGTGGTTCGGGGACGTCTCGCGGGTCGCACCCGAGGCGCCCGTTCCGCTCCTGGCGCTCTCGTCGATGTCCCGCCGCGCGGGTGGCGCCGGAAACGTCGTCGAGAACCTCGCGGCGCTCGGCGCGCGGACGGTGGCGCTCGGGGCCGTGGGTCCCGAGGAGGAAGGGGAATGGCTCCGCCGCCACCTCGGATCCCTCCCGGGGGGCGAGGGACGCGTCGTCGTCGACCCGCTCCGGACGACGCCCGTCAAGCGGCGGATGGTGGCCGACGGGCGCCAGCTCCTGCGCGTCGACCAGGAGCTCCCCGCCGTCCTCTCGGCGGCGGCCGAAGAGGAGCTCGTCGCCGCGGGCCTCGCGGCGCTCGCGTCGGCTGAGGTCCTGCTCCTCTCCGACTACTCGAAGGGAACCCTCACGCCGCGCGTCGTGGCCGCTCCTCGGGGAGGCGCGCCGCCTCGGCAAAGGTTCCCGCGCTCGTCGACCCGAAGGGCAGGACTATTCCGCTACCGCGGCGCCACCTGCATCACGCCGAACCGCAAGGAGCTCGAGACGGTGACGGGGAGAGCGCCCGCGACCTCAGGACGGTGGCGCGGCTCGCCTCGCGCCTGAGGACGACCTCGGCCTCGACGCGATCCTCGTCAAGCTTTCGGAGGAAGGAATGCTCCTCCTGCCGAAGGGGGCGAGCCCCATCGCATCGTGGCGCGCGCACGGAGGTCTTCGACGTCACCGGCGCCGGCGACACCGTCCTCGCCACGCTCCGGCGTCGCGCTCGGTGCAGGGCCTCCCTCTCGCCGACGCGGCCGAGGTCGCCAACCGCGCCGCCGGCGTCGTCGTCGGCCGGACGGGAACGGCCTTCGGTCCGCTGGGCAGACCTCCTCGACGGCCTCACCTCCTCGCCGGCCGAGAAGCTCCTCGAACGCGGCCACGTCGCAGCCGTCGCGCAGATGCTCCGGCGGGCGCACAAGCGGGTCGTCTTCACGAACGGCTGCTTCGACCTCCTCCACCCCGGGCACGTCACCCTCCTCGGTGCCGCGAAGAAGCTCGGCGACGTCCTCGTCGTTGGCCTCAACAGCGACGCCGGTGAAGCGCCTCAAAGGGCCCGAGCGGCCGATCCTGCCGGAGACGGACCGGGCGCAGGTCCTCGGCGGCCTCGACGCCGTCGATTTCGTCGTCCTCTTCGAGGAAGACACGCCCGAGGCGCTCATCGGAGAGATCCGGCCCCAGGTCCTCGTCAAAGGGGGCGACTACACCGAGGAAGGCGTCGTCGGCGCCGCCTTCGTCCGCTCCTACGGCGGCGAGGTCGCGCTCGTCCGCTCCTTCCCGGCCGCTCGACGGACCTCCCGATGAGGGATGACGAAGATGAAGGAGACCTCGTGATCGACGCGCACCTTTCGGCCCTCGCGGCGACCGCTGGCGGCGCGCGGCTCGATGACGCCCGCGCTCGAGGCGGCGTGCGCCGCCGTCGCGGTGGCGATCCGTACGGGAAACAAGGTCCTCGCCTTCGGAAACGGCGGGAGCGCCACGCAGGCGCAGCATTTCGCCGCCGAGCTCGTCGTCCGCTGCAAGGAAGACCGGCCGGGCCTTCCGTCGATCGCCCTGACGTGCGACGGAGCGATCCTCACCGCCTGTGCAAACGACTACGCGTACGACTACGTCTTCGCCCGGCAGGTCGAGGCGCTCGGCCGGCCCGGAGACGTCGCGCTCGGCCTCTCCACCTCGGGCACCAGCCCGAACGTCGTGAAGGCTCTCGGAGGCCGCCCGCGCGCGAGGCCTGGTCACGATCCTCGTCACCGGTTCCCAGTGGCGCCGCCGAGGCCGCAAAGTGGATCACGGCCTCGTCGTTCCCTCCGCCGAGACCGCCCACGTCCAGGAAGTCACCCTCCACCTCCTCGGCGGAGGACGGGGGTCCTTTTTCTTTCCGGCTTGCCTGCAAGGGCGGCGGAGGATGGGGTCAGGTCTTGATTTTCATTCTACGGCTTGCTCGTAGAGTGTAGCTACAGACCAGCCCCAGGCTTGCGCCTCTAGATCTTGAGGGCGAAGCCTTCCCTTCTTCGCGACGTAGACGGCGCAGGAGGCGTCGCCGACGACGTTCGGGACGGTGCGGGCCATGTCGAGGAGGCGGTCGACGCCGATGATGACCGCGATTCCTTCTGCGGGGACCCCGACGGAGGTGAGGACGAGGACGAGGAGCGGGATGGAGCCGCCCGGTACGCCCGCGGCGCCGACCGCCGTGAGGACGGCGAGGAGGATCACGAAGAGCTGCTGCCCGAGCGAGAGGTGGACCCCGAAGACCTGGCGAGGAAGACGCAGGTGATCCCCTCGAAGAGAGCCGTCCCGTTCATGTTCATCGTGGCGCCGAGCGGGAGGACGAAGCCGGCGATCTGGGGCGGCACGCCGAGGTCGCGCTCGGAGACCTGGATCGTGGTCGGGGAGCGTCGCCGCCGAAGAGCTCGTCGAGAAGGCCGTGATCATCACGGGCGCATCTTCTTCAGGAAGGCCCACGGCGAGACGCCGCGAAGAACTTCAGGAGGACCGGATAGACGCCCAGGATGAGGAGCGTCAGACCGAACAGGACCGTCCCGACGAAGAACAGGAGTTGCCGGAGGATGTCGAAGCCGAAGCGCGAGGTGACCGAGAAGATGAGGCCGAAGACGCCGAACGGCGCGATCTTCAGGGCCATGCCGATGATGACCACGGTGACGTCGGCGAGCCCCTCGAGGAGCTTCATCCAGAGCCCGTTCTTCTCGGGCGCGAGCTTCGTGACGCCGATGCCGAAGAGGAGGGCGAAGAAGATGACCGGGAGCATGTCGCCCCTCGCCGCTGCGTCGACGGGGTTGCGCGGCACGATGTTGACGAGGAGCGAAGGCCCGAACTCGGCCTTGCCGGCGGACTCCATCTTCGAGGCCGCCTCGCCGCGATAGGTCTCCAGGAGCCTCTCGCGCGTCCCGGCCGGGAGCCCCTCGCCGGGCTTCAGGACGTTGACGAGGACGAGACCGATCGCCACCGAGAACGCGGTGACGGTGAAGAAGTAGCCCATCGTCCGGCCACCCACCCGGCCGAGCCGCTTCAGGTCCCCGAGGCTCGCAACGCCGAGCGCCAGGGAGCTGAAGACGAGCGGGATGACGACCATGAAGAGCATCCGGAGAAAGATCTGCCCGACCGGCACGAAGACCCACCGGTTCGCGGCCTCCACGGCGTCGGGGACGCGCGGCACCAGGTAGAGGTTCGCGCCGATGCCGCAGACCGCGCCGAGGAGGAGGCCGAGGAGGATGCGGTTCGACAGGGCGCCCTCGGAGGAGCCGTGGAAGGCGTTGCACCGTCGGTGGATGTCATGGCGTGGAAGGATGCCATCCCGGCGAGGCTGGCGGGCCAGTGCTTTTCTGATATCCTCCCGCCGTCCGAATGAGCGCGGTGAGAGTAGCTCAGTCGGTAGAGCGCCGGATTGTGGTTCCGGTGGTCGCGGGTTCGATCCCCGTCTCTCACCCCAATTTCACCGCTCTTTCGCATACGCGCCCGTAGCTCAGCCCGGATAGAGCGTTAGACTCCGGATCTAAAGGTCCCGCGTTCGAATCGCGGCGGGCGCACCACCCACGAGATCAGGCCGCCTTCGGGCGGCCTTTTTTCGTCGAGCGGCGGAGGGACCCGGGGACCGACCGTCCGGGCGGCGCCGGAGTGCTACGGGGCGGCCTTGTGCGCGTGGACCTTCGCGAGGAGAGCGGGATCCCGCTCCCGTGTGGCACTTTCCGCAGAAGGCCGCGCCCGGCTCGACGAGTCCGGCCGCCTTCGCCTTCGCCGGATCCTTCATCACCGCCAGCGACTTGTACTCGCTTCCGGGGCCGTGGCAGCTCTCGCAGTCCAGGGCGGGCTTGCGCCTGGCGTGGCCCGAGTCGGCCCAGGAGGTGTACTGCAGCTTGTGGCAGAGCTTGCACTTCTCGGCCCCGATGCGCGCGAGGCCGGCTTTCCCCGGTGTCACCGCGACTTCGCCGCCCGGGTCGGCGATTCCGGGAGCCGGCCTGGCCGCCGCAGGAGCCGCCGCCGCAGGGCCGCCTGGGGGCTGCAGGTGGGGGAGTCGGGGCCGGGGTAGCGGGAGGGGGGCAGGGGCCGCGGCGGCTCTGCAGCCTTCGGTGCCTGGCCCGCCGTCGGCGTCCTCGGACCGGTCTCGGCCGGTCTCGGCGGGGCGCTCCGGGGCGGACGCCCGGCGCGCCGGGCCGCGCGGCGGCCTCCGGGCTTGCCGCCGGCTGGGGCGCAGCGTCGACAGGAGCCGGCTCGGAGGGCGCTGCGACCTGCGGGGCGGCGTCCGCAGCGGCCTCGGAAGGAGGAGGTGCCGTCTCCTGCCCGGCGGGCGGGGCTTCCTCGCGAGCCTTGCACGCGAAGAGTAGGCTGGAGGTGCATGCGAGCAGGACGGCCGCGACCCACGGTTTCCTCATTGCGAAACCTCCTTCGATCCAAGGTGAGCGCACGACGAGCTTAACCCCGGGATCTCGAACGATTCACGGGCGTCGGCCTGCCACGTGATCCGAAACGGCCGGTGGCGCCGGGACAGGCCGTCGGGATGCGCCGGCTCGCCGTCTGCTCTACCATCCGGACGGCCAATGACCATCCCGCTCAGAAAGCCCGCGCCCTTCGTCCTGCTGGCGCTCTTCGTCGTGGCCGCCCTGATGCCTGCGGCGATCGCCGCGTGGGGACGCGACTACTGGCGGCCCGACGAACCCGACTACGCCCAGCACACGCGCGAGATGGTGCAGCGCGGCGACTACGTGGTTCCCTACCAGAACGGCGTCCCCTTCCCCGAGAAGCCGATCCTGACCTACTGGGCGGCCGCCGCGACGACGCCGTTCACCGGGGCGACCTCACGCCGTTCGGAAGCCGCGTTCCCTCGCTCGTCGGGACGATCCTCCTCGTCCTCGTCGCCGTGAAGGCCGCGGCCTGGCTCGGGGCCCCGCGCGACCGGTGGCTCGCCGGGGCGGCGATCGCCGTCGCGCCGCTCACCTTCTGGCAGGCGCAGTTCCTCCAGATGGACGCCCTCTTCTCGGGGCTCCTCGCCGGGGCTCTCCTGGTCCAGCTCCGGCTCGAGAACGACGACGCGCCGCGGCCCTGGCTGGCGTTCGGCGGGCACGTCCTCCTCGGCCTCGCCGTCCTGACGAAGGGGCCGCTCGCGATCGCGATCTCCGTCCTCGTGGCGGGAGTGTCGGTCGCCGCGACCCGCTCGCTGCGTCCTGTTCGGGTTCTCTACCCCGTGCGTGCCGCGATCGTCGTGGCGCTCGTCGCGGCCCCCTGGTACGTCCTCGCCATCCGCCGCTTCGGGTGGGACTACGCGTACGAGCTCCTCATCCGGCACAACCTCGTGCGGTTCGCCGCGGCCTGGGACCACATCCACCCCTTCTGGTACTACGCGGTCGAGAAGGTCTGGGTCGACTTCTTCCCCTGGACCCTCCCCGCGGTCGTGGCCATCGTCGTCCTCTGGAGGCGGGGGAGAGCTCGCCGCGAACCCGCGTCTCGCGTCGGTGCTCCGGGCCGTCGGAGCCGTCTTCGTCCTCCTCTCCATCTCGCGATCGAAGCAGGGCAAGTACCTCCTCTTCCTCTACCCGTTCGTCGCCGCCGTCCTCGCGCTCTTCGTGGCGCGCATGAGAGAGGCGGAGGACGATGCGGCGCATCGGGCCCGGCGGGCCGTGCGGGCAATCCTGGCGGTCCTCGCGATCGTTCTCGTCCTGGCGGCCGCCGCCCTCTACCCGGTCGCGGCGAGGAAGGTGCCCTCCGACGCGCACCTCGTCCCGTGGATCGCCGTACCGCTCGGCCTCGGAGCCGTCGTGGCGCTCGTCGTCCTCGCCCGGCGGCGGCGGGAGATCGCGGGGGCGGCGTTCGCGCTCGCCGCCGGGCTCTGGCTCGCGGAGGCGGCGCTCGGGGCGAAGGGCTTCCCTGCCTTGAACGTACGCAAGACCGCCCGTCCGCTCTACGAGAGGCTGCGCCCGCACGTGTCGGCCGGCGAGCCCCTGGCCTACGCGAGCAACCGGTTCCGGTGCTACGCCCTCGTCGTCCTCGACCGCAGGGTCGAGTGGGTGAAGACGCCCGAGGCCCTCCTGGCGTGGCTCGGGAAGAACCCGGGCGGCTGGGTCGTGACCGGCAAGAGCGAGTTCGACACGTGGCTCGCGGACGAGCCCGCCCTGAGAGCGCTCGCGCTGCGCGACAGCCATCCCGAAGGGAGCGACACCGGTCTCGTCTACAGGCTGCCTCAGCCGGGTGAGTGAGGTCCGGCCCGGCGTGACGGCTGCCGGATCGAGCAGGTCTATCCTCCCGGAATGACCCGAGAGCAGCCCTCGTCCCTCCGCCTCCTCGCCCTCCACGCGTTTCCTCTCGACGGCCGCATGTGGGGCCTCGTGAAGGCGGCCGCCGCGGCGGGCCAGCTCGGGGCGGGTGTCGCCGTGACGGCGCCCGACTTCCGTGGTCGAGGCGGTTCGGGCAGAACGGCCGAACCCGTCCACGCGATGTCCCTTCTCGCCCGGGACGTCCTCGAAGAGCTGCCCGGCGACGAGCCGTTCGTCGTGATGGGGCTCTCGATGGGGGCTACGTCGCGCTCGAGCTCCTCGCGCGGCTCGACGCCAGCCTGCGTGCGCGGCTGCGGGGCCTCGTCCTCTGCGACTCGCGTGCAAACGCCGACGACGACGCCGGGAAGGCGAAGCGCGCGGACTCGGCCGCCGCGATCGAGAAGGACGGCATGGAGCCCCTCCTTTCGAAGATGCTCCCGCAGTTCCTCGTCCCCGAGTCGCGCGGGGGCGCGCTCGAGCAGCTGGTCCGGACCATGTTCCTCGCGACGCCGCCGGCGACGGCGGCCGCGGACCAGCGGGGGATGGCCGGAAGGGTCGACCGTTTCGACGTCCTCGGGACGCTGGCCGTTCCGTTCCTGGCTGCCGTCGGCGACGACGACGAGCTGACGCCGCCGTCGGCCTCCGAGCAGATGGTGGATGCTGCGGTGAACGCGCCGTGGGTCGAGCTCCTGACGCTGCCGGGAGCCCACCTGGCCCCGCTCGAGCACCCCGAGGAGTTCCTCCCGAAGCTGCGCGCCTTCCTCGATCGCTGCCGCGGCTGATCCGTGCCGGCGGGCCGGAAGGCAGGAGTGCCCGCCTATGATCCGCGCGTGTTTCGAAGGACGACGGCCCTCGGCCTCCTCGCGGTCGTGCTCCTCGCAGCGGGCGTCGCGGAGGGGCTGGAGCCCGGCAAGCGCCTTTCCCAGTACGGCCTCGACGTCTGGCAGCAGGAACAGGGGCTGCCGCAGAACACGGTCCAGGCGGTCCTGCGCGGCCGGGACGGCTATCTCTGGGTCGGCACCCAGGAAGGGCTCGTCCGGTTCGACGGGGCGCGCTTCACGACCTACGACCGGCGCAGCACGCCCGAGCTGAAGCACAACTCGATCATCTCCCTCGCCGAGGGGCCCGACGGGACGCTCTGGGCGGGCACGAACGGCGGCGGGATCCTCTGCCGCCGCCGCGACGGAACGTTCGCGTCGATCGGCAGCGCCGAGGGCCTCGGCAGCCTCGTCGTCTGGTCGATCGTGTTCGACGCGGCGGGGGACGCCTGGATCGGCGGAGACGGGAACGGAGTCCAACGGCTCTCGGGCGGCCGGGTCGTGCAGCGGATCGGGATTGGAGAGGGCCTTCCGATCGGGCACGTACGGGTGCTCGCGTTCGATCCGTCCGGTGCCCTCTGGGTCGGGACGACGGGCAAGGGGGCGGCGGTCGTTCGGAGCGGACGCGTCGAACGGGTCGTCGGCGAGGAGGTCCTCGGATCGGGCCTGGTCCGGGGCCTGGCGCCCGACACGGACGGCGGCGTCTGGGTCGCCACGTCCGGAGGGGGCCTCACCCTCGTCAAGGGCGACGTCACGACGCCGTACCGGGAGAAGACCGGCTTTCCCTCCAACCAGGTCACCTCGGTCCACGTCGACGCGGGAGGAACGGTCTGGTTCGGGACGTGGGGTGCCGGGGTCGGCCGGCTGAAGGACGGCGTCGCGGAAGTCATCGGGACGCGCGAGGGCCTCTCGAACGACCAGGTCTGGGCCGTCACCACGGACGACGAGGGGAGCCTCTGGATCGGCACGTGGGTCGGCGGCCTCAACCGGCTCCGCGACGGGAAATTCCTGACCTACACGACGCGCGAGGGGCTGACGAACGACAACGTGCGCGCGCTCTGCGAGGGGCGCGACGGCTCGGTCTGGATCGCCACCGCGGGGGGAGGCCTGAACCGGCTGAAGGAGGGCCGTGTCACCTCGTTTCGAGAGGCCGACGGCCTGCCGAGCGACCACGTCTCGGCGCTCATGGAGGACCGGAACGGGACCCTCTGGGTCGGGACGAACCTGGGAGGGGCCGCGCGGTTCGCGGGCGGGCGCTTCACGCTCCTCGGTCCCGCAGAGGGCCTCCCGCACCACGACGTGCGAGCGTTCCTCGAGGACCGCGGCGGGAACGTCTGGATCGCGACGATCGGAGGAGGGCTGACGCGCGTGGCCCCGAACGGCAGCCTGAGGATATTCACCGTCGCCGACGGGCTTCCGACGGAGCGCTTCGTCGCGATCGCCGAGGGGAGCGACGGCGCGATCTGGCTCGCCTCGTCCGGGGGCGGCGTGACGCGGCTGGCCGAGGACGGGGTCCGGGTCTTCACGACGGAGAACGGGCTCTCGAGCAACCGCGTCATCGCGCTGAGGGCCGAACCGGACGGAACCGTCTGGGCCGGCACCTCAGGCGGCGGCCTGAACCGCATCCGCGGCGGGAAGGTCGCGCAGGTCACGACGCGCGACGGGCTCTTCGACGACCTCGTCCAGGTGATCCTCGACGACGGGAAGGGCTCCTTCTGGATGACCTGCAACAAGGGGGTCTTCCGGGTGTCCCGCGAGGAGCTCGACGCCGTGGCCGACGGCCGGGCCGCGAGCCTGCGGTCCGTGGCCTTCGGGACATCCGACGGGATGCGCAACGCGAGCGCGGCGGGCGGCCAGCAGCCCGCGGGCTTCGTGGGCGCGGACGGGCGTCTCTGGTTCCCGACGTTCCGGGGCGTCGCCGTCCTTGACCCGGCGCGGATTCGGGCCTCGGGCCGCACCCCGCGGGTCGCGATCGAGGACGTCTTCGTCGACGGTCGTCCGGCCGACCTCCGCTCTCCCCTCGTCCTTCCGCCCGGCACCGGGCGGGTCGAGATCCACTACACCGCCCTCACGCTCGTCTCTCCCGACAGGGTCCGCTTCCGCATCCGGCTCGACGGGCTCGAGAACCTGGCGGTCGACGTCGGGACGCGCCGTGTCGCCTACTACACGAACCTGCCGAGCGGCAGCTACGTCTTTCGTGTCTCGGCGGCCGACGCGGCGGGCGAGTGGGGCGAGAACGTGACGGCGCTCTCTTTCCGGAAGGCCGCGCGCGTGTGGGAGACGTGGTGGTTCTGGGTCGCGCTGGCCGTCCTCGCGACGGCCGCGGCGTGGGGAGTCGTGCGGTGGCGCGTGGCGCGGCACCGCGCGCGGGAGTCCGAGCTGCTCGTCCTCGTGGAGCAGCGGACCCGCAGCCTCTCCGAGGAAAAGGTTCGGGCCGAGGAGGCGCTCGCGAAGGCCGAGGAGGCGAGGGCCGATGCCGAGCGGCACCGCGAGGTCGCCGAGCGCGCCACCGCCGAGGCCGAGGAGGCGAGCCGGACGAAGAGCCGTTTTCTGGCGAACGTCTCGCACGAGCTGCGGACGCCGCTGAACGCGATCATCGGCTACTCGGAGATGCTCTCGGAGGAGGCGTCGGAGGAAGGCCGGCCGGCCCTCGCGAGGGACCTCGAGCGCGTCCGCACCGCGGCCCTCCACCAGCTCGAGCTCGTCAGCTCGGTTCTCGACCTGGCCAAGGTCGAGGCGGGGCGCCTCGACCTCGAGCTCGCGACCTTCCCACTGGCTCTCCTCGTCGAGGAGACGACCGCGATCGTCAGGCCGCTCCTGGCGAAGAACCGCAACGCGCTGGTCGTCCGGTGCCCCGCGGGGAAAGAGGACACGATGACGTCGGACCCGCGGAAGGTGCGCCAGTGCCTCTTCAACCTCCTTTCCAACGCCTGCCGGTTCACGCAGGACGGGACGGTCGAGCTGGAGGTCCGCCGGTTCGTCGACGAGGGCCGGTCGTGGGTCTCGTTCCGCGTCACGGACACCGGGATCGGCATTCACCCGGACGAGCTCGCGAACATCTTCGAGCCCTTCTCGCAGGCCGACCTCTCGACGGCGCGGCGGGAGGGCGGCACGGGCCTCGGTCTCGCCATCACCCGGCAGCTCTGCGAGCTGATGGGGGGGCGGGTCACCGTGGAGAGTGATCCCGGAACCGGCTCGACGTTCGAGATCCGTCTTCCGGCGGACGTGCCCGCCTGAGGCGCCGCTTCAGGGAGCCGCGGAGAGAGTGACGGCGACGCTCCGGGCCTCGCCGTCGCGCAGGACGAGCAGGACGAGCGTCTCCCCGGGTTTCCTCTCCTCGAGGGCGGTGATCAGGTCGTCGGCCGACCTGACCTCCCGCGCTGCCGCCCGGGTCACGATGTCGCCGAGGACGAGCGCTCCGGTCTCGTCGCGCGTCGTCCCGCGCAGCCCTGCCGCTGCGGCGCCCGTCCCGGGCGCCACCGACAGGACGAGCGCGCCCTCGATGCCGAGACGGGCGGCGACGGCGTCGTCGGCCAGCGTGACGCCGAGCTGCGGGCGGATGACGCGCCCGTGCTGGATCAGCTGCGGGACGATCTGGTTCACGGTATCGACCGGGACCGCGAAGCCGATGCCGGCGCTCGACCCGCTCGTCGACGCGATGGCCGTGTTCACGCCGATGAGGCGGCCCGCGCTGTCGAGCAGCGGTCCCCCCGAGTTCCCGGGGTTGATGGCGGCGTCGGTCTGGATGACGCCCTCGATCTGCCGTCCCGTCACCGACTCGATCGATCGCCCGAGGGCGCTCACGACACCGGTCGAGAGCGACTGGTCGAGGCCGAACGGGTTGCCGATGGCGAAGACCTTCTGCCCGACGAGGAGGTCTTTCGAGGTGCCGACGAGGATCGGCGTGAGCACCTTGCCGGTCGGGAAGACGCGCAGCACGGCGAGGTCACGGTCGGGAGCGGCTCCAACGAACGAAGCCGTCCAGGTCGAGCCGTCGGAGAGGGTCACGCGGGCGGAGGAGGCCCCCTGGATGACGTGGAAGTTCGTGACGACGTGGCCGGCCGCGTCCCAGACGAAGCCCGAACCTTCGCCCCGGGGAATCTCGGCCATCCGGAAGAGGCCGGCCCGGCTGCGGGCGAGGCTCGTGATGAAGACGACCGAGGGGCTCGCCTCGCGAAAGAGGGCGATCGTCGCCTTCTCGTCCGCTGCGAGGTCGCCCCGCGCCGTCACCGGTCTCGGCTCGGGCTCCGGAGCGGCGTGCTGCAGGCGGCGGCAGGAAGGGGAGAGGAGAAGCACCGAGATGAGCAGGGTGAGGGCCGTCCGCCGGGAGGGCCGGGGCCATCGGGGGTGCGCCCTGTCGTCGTGGTCCATCGGAGCCTCGGCTGGCGAGTATAGGGCGCGCTCCGTCACCGTGACGCCAGAGTAAGATCGACGGAGATCTCGAAGTGTGCCCCTGCGAGGGCGATGGAGCATCTCTGGAAGGCCGATGAACGCGGAAGCCTCACGTCCTCTTGCGCCCGGTACCCTCGTGGGCCGGTACAGGATCCTCTCCTCTGTCGGGAGCGGTGCGATGGGAGAGGTCTACCGCGCGGAAGACACGTCGCTCGGCCGGATCGTCGCGCTGAAGACCCTGCCCGGAGACCTCGTCGCCACGCCCGACCGGCGCACGCGATTCGAGAACGAGGGGCGGATCATGGCCTCCCTCTCGCACCCGAACCTCGTCCACGTCTACGACGTCGGCGAGCACGAGCGGGTCCCGTATCTCGTCCAGGAGTTCGTCGAGGGCGAGACGCTCGAGGACGTGCTCCTCTCGGGCCCGGTCGCCGCGCCCAGGGCGGCGCGCTGGATCGCACAGGCCGCGGAGGGACTGGTCGCCGCCCACGAGGCGGGGGTCCTCCACCGCGACATCAAGCCGTCGAACCTGATGGTTGGCCGGGACGGAAGAATCCGCGTTCTCGACTTCGGCCTCGCGAAAGTCCAGTCCGTACCGGAGGACCGGCGACGGAGCCAGCCGTCGCTCACGACCGACGGTCTCGTCGTCGGCACGGCGCAGTACATGTCCCCCGAGCAGGCGAGCGGGAAGAAGGTCGACGCGCGCAGCGACATCTTCTCCCTCGGCATCGTCTTCTACGAGCTCCTGGCGGGAAAGCTCCCCTTCGAAGGGGAGACGCCGGTCGACGTCATGTACGCCATCCTCCACCTCGGGCACCCGCCGATTCCCGGCTTCGGAAGCGGCGTCGTCCGGGGGTTCGCCGAAGTCGCGGACCGGGCCCTCGCAAAGGACCCGGCCCAGCGATTCGCCTCGATGCGCGAGATGGCCGCCGCGATCGAGGCGGTGCTGGCCACCGGGGGCTGGGAGCTCGGCGAGCCCGCACCCGCCCGCACCGCGTCCGCGCGGTTCCCGACGATGTCGGCGCCCCCCTCGGCGGTGCCGGCCCCCGGGAGCCGCCGGCGGCTCGCGCTCTTCGCCGTGGGGGCGTGCCTCCTCGCGGCCGTCGCCGGTGCGTCGTTCCTCTGGTTCGGTCGGGGCGGGGAGCCGGGGTCTTCCGGGGAGGGGCCGCCCCTCAGACCGGTCCAGCTGACCTCGTCCGCCGGCCTCGACGTCTTTCCCGCCTTCTCGCCCGACGGCAGAGCCCTGGCCTACGCGTCCGACCGGTCGGGCCGGTTCGAGATCTACCGCCGGCCCCTGGCATCGGGAAGCCGTGAGATCCAGCTCACGACGGACGGCCGGCAGAACCTCACTCCGGCCTGGTCGCCCGACGGCGAGACGATCGCCTACCACGTCAAGAGCGTCGGCGGCGTGTGGCTCGTGCCCGCCCTCGGTGGCGTGCCGCGCCAGCTGACGACGTTCGGCTCGCGTCCCTCGTTCTCGCCCGACGGCAAGGCCCTCGTCTTCGAGTCGGGGTCGGTGGTCGACTTCGCGGCGAACTCGCTCGGCGCGCTCCCCCCCTCCGTCCTCTGGATCGCCCCCCTCGACGGTTCGCCGCCGCGCCCCCTGACGCAGGTGGGGCGCCCGAGCGGCGGGCACGGCGCGGCGGCCTGGTCGCCCGACGGCAAGCGGATCGCCTTCGCCAGCTACAACCGCACGTCCTCCGAGATCTGGACCGTCGGCGTGGACGGCACGGGGCCGGCGAAGGTGAGCGAAGGGAACGGGCAGTGCTACGACCCGGTATGGGGGGCTGACGGCGGCGCCGTCCTCTTCCCGTGCTGGTCGGAAAACTGGAGCGTCGGAGTCTACCGGCGCAAGGTCGCGACACAGACGGGGAAGGCCCTCGGCGCTCCGGAGGAGATCGCGACGTTCGGTGTCGCGGGGCTCGGCTGGGTCAAGCAGCTGGCGGTCTCGCGCGACGGCACCAAGCTCGCCTACGCCGGCCTCACGATGGCCAGCAACATCTGGAAGGTGCCTCTCGACGCGCGGGGAGAGGCCAGCGGCCCGGAGTCGGCCGTGACGCGCGAGACGGGGCGGAACTCCCGTCCGGCCGTCTCGAACGACGGCAAGCAGATCGCGCTCAGCCGCTGGAGGCCCGGCGCGAACCAGGACATCTGGATCGTCGGCGCCGACGGCGGAGACGGCGTTCAGCGGACGACCGATCCCTCCGACGACGACTACCCGCACTGGTTCGGCGGAGACCGCCGGCTCGGGTTCATGTCGCTCCGGCGCGGCCACCGCGCCTTCTTCTCCCTCGACCTCGCGACGGGGCGGGAGGACGTGGTCGCCGACTTCGGCCCGGGGCACGACGCGATGCGCATCTCGCCGGACGGCACGAAGGTCGCGTTCCACTCCAACCGCGGAGGGACGACGCTGAACGTCTGGGTCGCCGAGCTCCCGGCGGGGACGCCGCGGCAGATCACCTCCGACACCGAGCTCGCCGCGTTCCCGTGCTGGGCTCCCGACGGCACGACGCTCGCCTTCGAGGCCAAGCGCGAAGAGGACGTCCACGTCTTCACGGTTCCCGCCACCGGCGGGACGCCGGTCCAGCTGACCCGCGGGCCGGGGCAGAGCTGGCCCTACTCGTTCTCGCCGGACGGCTCGAAGATCGCCTTCGCCGGCCTGCGCGACGGCGTCTGGAACGTGGGATGGGTCTCCCGCGACGGGAAGACGGATCGCACGGTGACGGCGAATCGCCGCCTCAATACCTACGTCCGCTACCCCGCCTGGTCGCCGACCGGCGACGCCATCTACTACGAGCTCGCCGAGACGACCGGGAACATATGGCTCGTCGAGATGTCCCCGTCGAAGGGCGGCCAGGAGAAGGCCGGAGGCAAGCCGTGAGCGAGACGATCTTCACGCGGATCATCCGGGGAGAGATCCCGAGCCACCGGGTCTACGAGGACGTGATGGTCTTCGCGTTCCTCGACATCGCGCCCCTCGCGCCAGGTCACACGCTCGTCGTCCCGAAGGAGCCGGCGGCCACGCTCGACGCGCTTTCCGAGGAGTCGGCGGCGGCCATAGGACGGGTCCTTCCGCGCATCGCCCGCGCCGTGATGGCCGCGACCGGCACGCGCGACTACAACGTCCTCCAGAACAACGGCGCCGCCGCACACCAGGCAGTGCCGCACGTCCACTTCCACGTCATCCCGAGGCCCGACGCCGGGCACGGGCTCGGCATCGACTGGCCGAGCGGCCGGCTCGACGCGGACGAGGGGAAGCGGATGGCCACCGCGGTGGCCGCCCGGCTGGCGGAAGGCTGACGGCGGCGACCGGTCAGGGCGCAGGGGCCTCGGCGAGCCGCCGCACGACGTCGCGGGCGAGGGCCGCCGAGACCTCGTCGTAGACCCCGTCGAGGACCTCCGTCTGGGTCGGGGGCTCGCCCGCCGGCTCGTCGGAAGCGAAGTACGCCTCGCTCCAGCGGGCCTTCCCGTCTTCCACCTCGACCTTGAGGGTGCAGCGCGCGCGGTCGATCCCGGACCTCTTCCGCCCGCCGTACTCGAAGGACGCCTTCGCCTCGACCACGTGGATCGTCACGACGCGCCGGGCTCCCTCCTCGACGCCCGCGGCGGCGTCGAGGAAATCGCGGACCTTCGTCGAGATCGCGACCCCCGTCGGGATGCGCGTGCGCGACGCGCCGCCGATGAAGCCGGACGCCCCCTGGACGTCGACCCGCGTGGGGAAGTCCGCCGGCTGCCAGCGGAGCGCGATCGGGCCGGGAGTCGTACCGCGCAGCCGGCCGGCCTCCTCGACGAGCCGCGGCGCGAGCTGGAAGCGGAACGGCAGGTAGATCTTGCAGGAGAGCGACGGCGTCACGAGAAGGAGCGCGAGGGCGAGGGCTGCGCGACGGCGCATGGGACCTCCTCAGTCTTCGATTCGAAGGGTGGCGGAGAAGGAGAAGCCGGAGAGGACGGCCCGGACGGCGACCCGGTCCCCTTCGCCGAGCCGGACTGCGAGGTGTGCGTGGGGCTCCGTCGGGGGAGGGACGGCGCACGACGCCCGCCGCGAGTCGAGGCCGCGGCAGAGGAGAGGCAGGGGGCTCCGCGCACCGGGGACGAGCGGGGCGTTGCCGCGGGTCGTCACGACGAGCGTCCCGAAGTGGCCGACACTCTCCCCGCTCCCCTCGAGGCTCCGCGTGAACTGGAAGAAGAGCGTCGTGCCGCTCTTCTTGACCTCGACCCACGCGTCTCTCACGCGCATGTCGGCCGGGTACGGACGGCGCGGAATCGCGGCGAGCGGGTCCGCGGCGACCACGGGCCGCTCGGCGGCGGGCGAAGGGCGGCCGGGGGCCGGGGCCGCGGTCCACGTCGGGAGAGGCGGCGGCGGCGAGGGGCGCGGCGTGGCGGTCGGGCTGGGGCGGGGGGACGGCGTGGGCGTCGGCGTGGGAGCCGGTGGCGGGACGGGAGTCGGCGACGGGACCGTCACCGGTGTCCGCGTCGACGTCGGCCGAGGCGGCGCCGTGGGGCGCTCGATCGGGATGGCGATGGAGAACGGGGTCTCGACGGGGGCCGGCGCGGACGAGGGAGAGGGCGACGGGGCACCGGGGGTGGCGGTCGGCGTCGGGTCTTTCGCGGAGGCATCCGGCGGCGCCTGCGGGGCCGTCGCCGTAGCGGCGGAAGACGCGGGAGACGCCGGACGGTCGGCGGGCCGCAGGATGATCCAGAGCGACACGCCGAGAAGCGCCACGAAGAGGGTGCCGAGGAGGACGAGCCCGGCGGGGATGCGCCTTCCGCTCTTTGCCGACGGTGTCGGCGTCGGGGTCGGCGGCGGCAGGGCCGGAGGCGTGCGCCGCTCAGCCGCCGGCCGCAGCGGCGGGCCGGAACCGGCTGCGGGCATCAGGTGCACCGGCTCGGGTTTCGTCTCCTCGGGCTCCAGCCGGGCCGTGAGAGAGCCGCCCCGGAGTCGCAGGGACCGGGCGAGCGCCTCCACGAACGCGGTACACGAGGCAAACCGCCTTTCCGGAGTCTTGGCGAGGACGCGGGTGAAGACCGCATCCACCTCGGGAGGAAGGCCGCGGCGGAACTGCGACGGCGGAGGCATCTCCTCGAACGCGGTCCGGCGGAGGAGGACGGGGGTCGGCTCCTTCTCGTACGGCAGGCGCCCTGCGAGGATGCGGTAAGCGACGATGCCGAGGGAGTACTGGTCCGCCGCGGGGCCGGCCGCCGTCCCCATCGCCTGCTCGGGCGACATGTAGAGAGGTGTCCCGAGGATCATTCCCGTGTGGGTGAGCTGGGTCGCCTCGTCGAGCCCCTTGGCGAGGCCGAAGTCCGAAAGGTGCGGCGAGCCTTCTTCGTCGAACAGGACGTTCAGCGGCTTCACGTCGCGGTGGACGATCCCCTTGCCGTGGGCGTAGTCGAGCGCCGAGGCGAGAGTTCTCAGCCACGCGACGGCGGTGCCGTCGTCGACGGGGTGCACGAGCCGGTCGGACAGGGAGCCGCCGGAGAGGACGGGCATCACGACGAAGAGCGCGTCCCGCTCGAGGCCCACGTCGAAGACCGCGACGATGCCCGAGTTCTGGAGCTGCGCCGCGAGGCGCGCCTCGCGCAGGAAACGGCTCGAGAACTCGGGAGACTCCGCGAGCGCCCCGCGGACGATCTTGACGGCGACCCGCCGCTTCAGCAGCTCGTCGGTCGCCTCCCACACCTCGGCCATCCCGCCGGCACCGAGCCGTCGCGTCAGCGTGTAGCGTCCCAGCTTCTGTCCTGAGACCGGCTCCATCGGGGAAGCCTCCGCGCTGTGAGGTGGAGCGGTTCAGTCTACGTCCGACGCGACCCGGCCGGCGAGTCGCTCTCCGTCGGCTCAGCGCCCGCGCGCGGCCGCGCCGAAGAGGAACCCTGCCACGGTCTCTGCCAGGACGAGGCCCCCAAGCGCGTGCCGCTGGGCATCGAACGCCGGGTCGTGGAACACGAGGAAGAGCCACGCCGCCGTACCGAGGCCGACCGCCGCACCGCGCGCGGCCTCCAGGAGACGATGGTCCCTCAGGGCACGCAACGCCTGACCGAGGAGGAGGAGCGCCGTGAGCGCCAGCGCGGCCGGCGGATACCAGCGCAGGTGGAGGGCCTCGGGCGGCCACGAGCCCGCCGCCACCTCGCCCGGGGCGAGGGCCGCGGCGAGCGGGAGGGCCAGCCAGAGCGCCAGGAGTGTCGCCTTCATCGCACCGCTCAGCGCACGACGCAGCCGCCGGGCGGGACGGGGCGGACGGGCGCTCCTCCCCATCGCCGTCCTCACGTCGCGCGCGGCAGAACGGGTCAGACCCGTCCCCGCGGCGAGGCGGGACGGGTCGATCAGGTCGGCGATCGAGAGGCGCAGGAGAAAGAGCGACCAGAACGCGAGGCGCGCGGGGAGGACGCGGCCCGAGAGGACGAGGGTGAGCGAAACGCCGGAGAGCGCGAGGCCGAACCCCTCGAGGAGGAGGCGAACGCGCGAGACGCTCCGTGAGGCGGTTCCCTCGGAGCGGCGGGACGCGAGAGAGCGGTGCACCACCGACCCGAGGACGACGAGGACGATCGCCGCGCCGCCGAGCGCCGGCCCTCCGGGACCTGAGACGAGCCGGAGCGCGGCGAGCGGGAGCGAGCAGGCAGAAAGGAGCACCGCGGCGCGGAAGGACCGGACGAGCGTGTCGCCTCCGGAAGCGAGGGCGGCGTAGAGGAGAAGGACCGCCGTCGCCACGGCGACGAGAGCCGCGAGAGGTCGCGCGTCCGCCGGGATCGGGACGGGAAGCGCGGCGAGCCGGGCCGCCGCCCCCGTCCTCTCGAGGACATGGACGTAGAGCGCGAAGACGCGGGCGAGAACGTCGACGGCAGGAGGCACGCCGGGAGGTTACAGGGCCTCGAAGGGAAGCCGCGGGCCTGCGCCCGGCCGCGCTCGGCCGGAGGCGCCTCATTTGACGGGCCGGTCGGCGGTCGGTACCGTCGGATGCCCGCATGGCCTCCACCACCTACACCGCCGCCGACATCACCGTCCTCGAGGGGCTCGAGCCGGTTCGCAAGCGCCCTGGCATGTACATCGGCGGGGTCGATTCCAGGGGGCTTCACCACCTCGTCTGGGAGATCGTCGACAACGCCGTCGACGAGGTCATCAACGGCTACGCCACGCGGATCGAGGTCCGCCTCTTCGCCGACGGGCGCGAGGTGGAGATCTCGGACAACGGCCGTGGCATCCCGGTCGACGTCCACCCGAAGTACAAGAAGCCCGCCCTCGAGCTGATCCTGACGACGCTCCACGCGGGAGGGAAGTTCGAGCAGGGCAACTACGTCCACTCCGGCGGCCTCCACGGCGTCGGGTCGTCGGTCGTCTGCGGCCTTTCGTCCGAGATGACGGTCCACGTCCGCCGCGACGGCAACGAGTGGCGGCAGACGTACGGGCAGGGGAAGGCGACCTCGAGGCTGACGAAGGTCTCCACGGAGAAGGTGCGCGGCAGCGGGACGACCGTCCGTTTCCGCCCCGACGCGGAGATCTTCGGGAAGCTCTCCTTCGACGCGGACGAGATCCGCGACCGGCTCGAGGCGAAGACCTACCTCCACCGCGGCCTGCGCGTCGTCTTCGTCGACGAGACGCAGAAGCCCGCCGTCCGCGAGGAGTTCGCCCACGACGGCGGTCTCGCCGACTACCTGCTGAAGGTCGTCGCCGAGCGGGCGAAGACCCCGACCCACGCCAGCGGCTTCGTCCTCGTCCGCGACGCCGAACCGCGCCTCGAGCTCTCCCTGCAGTGGACCGAGTCGACCGACGAGCACTTCCGCTCCTGGGTCAACGGCATCCCGACCTCCTCGGGCGGGACGCAGGAGAGCGGCCTGAAGGCGGGCATCGTCAAGGCCGTCCGGAATCACCTCGGCACGCACGCGCTCCTCCCAAAGGGGGTCACCCCTTCGGCGGAGGACATCCGCGAAGGGCTCGTGGCGCTCCTCTCCGTCTACGTCCTCGAGCCGCAGTTCCAGGGGCAGACGAAGGAGCGGCTCAACAACCCCGAGGTCGCCGCGCAGGTCGACGGCGCGGTGCGGCCGGCCCTCGAGAACTGGCTGAACGAGAATCCCTCCGTCGCCGAGCAGATCGTCGGCCGGATCGTCATGGCGACGAAGGCCCGCGAGGCCTCGCGCGCCGCGGCCCAGCAGGTCACGCGCAAGACGGCGATCTCGCACCGCCTGAACCTCCCCGGCAAGCTCGCCGACTGCTCCTCGACCGACCCCGCCGAGTCGGAGCTCTTCATCGTCGAGGGGGACTCGGCCGGCGGCTCGGCCAAGCAGGGGCGCGACCGCCAGACGCAGGCGATCCTCCCGCTTCGCGGCAAGGTGCTCAACGCCGAGCAGGCGAACTCGGCGAAGGTGGCGGGAAACAAGGAGCTCACCGACATCGTCTCGGCCCTCGGCTGCGGCAGCGGCGGCGACTTCGACATTTCGAAGCTCCGGTACGGCAAGGTCTTTCTCCTGATGGACGCCGACGCCGACGGCCACCACATCTCGACGCTCCTCCTCACCTTCTTCTGGAGGCACCTCCCGAAGCTGATCCTCGAAGGGCACGTCTACCTCGCCCAGCCGCCGCTCTACCGGATCGACGCAGGGAAGGAGACGTACTGGGCGCTCGACGAGCGCGAGCGCGACGCCGTCTTCGCGAAGCTCCCGAAGAACGTGAAGCCCGAGGTGATGCGCTTCAAGGGCCTCGGCGAGATGATGCCCGAGCAGCTGAAGGCGACGACCCTCGACCCGCGCCGCCGGCGCGCGCTGAAGGTGACCGTTCCCGACGTCCTCGAAGCCGAGCGGACGTTCACCGACCTCATGGGAAAGGACCCGGGAGCCCGATACCGCTTCATCACGGAGCGTGCACGTGAAGCCGACTCTCTGGACGTCTGAGAACGGCGGAGGCGTCCGGTGATTCAGGCGGCGCCCGGCATTCCCGGTGCGGCCTCCATGAAGGCCCTCTTCCAGCGCTACCGCGCCGAGATCCTCCTCGTCTTCCTCACCGTCGGGGGTTCGCTCCTCGTCTACCTTCCGTTCTGGAATGCGATGGGGACGGTCTACCGGGCCTGGGACGGGCCGAACTACCTGACGGTCGCCAGGACCGGCTACCAGATCCCCGACGGCTACGCGCTCCTCGGATACGTCTACGTCAAGTCGTACTACCTCGTCCACCTCCCGGGCTATCCCGCTCTCATCCGTCTCTTCTCCTTCCTCGGCTACCAGCACGCGATGCTCTTCGTCTCGATGCTCTGCAGCGCCGGGGCCGCCATCCTCTTCTACCGGCTTTGCAGGGATACCTGGCACCTCCCGCAACCCCTGTTCCTGGCCACCGTCTTCCTCTTCTTCCCGCCGCGCTGGCTCTACTTCCGGAGCACCGGCTCGACGGAGGCCACGTACCTCCTCTTCACGCTCGCGGCGATCACCCTCTTCGAGAAGGACAGGGTCGGGTGGGCCTCGGTCATGGCGGCGCTCGCGACGATCACGCGGGTTCCCGGCCTCCTCATCGCGGCGGCTTTCGGCCTGATCCTCCTGCAGCGGAAGCAGTGGCGCTCGCTCCCGTGGCTCCTCCTGCCGCCGGCCGTCCTGTCCGGCTACTTCCTCTTCTGCTGGAGCCAGACCGGGAACTTCTTCCAGTACCTGGCGGGGCACGGCGACAAGGCCGGCTCCTTCCGCCCGTTCGGTTTCATGCCGCGCCTCTTCGAGCTCGGGGCGATCCACCAGGTCGAGTACTTCATCCTCCTGGCGTTCGTCTACGGCATCGGCATCTCGCGCATCCGGAAGCTCGAGACGATCTTCGTCTACTCGGCGCTCCAGTTCCTCCTCCACGTCAACGTCTCCACCGAGGAGTGGCCGCGTTACTGGCTCGTCATGGCCCCGTTCGCGCTCGTCGTCGGATTCCACGACATCTGGGAGACGCGGGAGGCGAAGTGGCTCTTCGCGATCCCGGTCGTCATGGGATTCGTCTACTGCTGGGGCGCGATCCCTCTCAACGGGGTGCTGCCGGACTACTGGAAGCTGGCTCTCGCCCAGCTCGGCCTCTTCCACGAGTGGACGCCTCCCTGACACCGCCCCGCCGCCCGCGTGGCGGACGCGCCCTGCGGCTCCTCCTCGAGGCGCTCGCGGTGACGGCTCTGGCCGTCGTCTCCTTGCTGGCCGTCTGGTCCCATCAGCGAGACGACTCCCCGACGTCCGACGAGGCCATCCACCTCTTCTCGGGAGCGGAGGCGCTCGAAGACGGCTTCGGCTGGCTCAACCCCGAGCACCCGCCGCTCCTGAAGCTGGCGGGAGCGTTCGCACTGCGGCCGCTCGGCCTGCGAACCCCTTGCGAGATCACCCCGTGCACCTCCTCGCCGTTCGGTGGCTATTCGCAGTGGCTCTACGGCAACCGGGCTCCCGCCCACGCGATCGTCGCCGCGGGACGCCGCCCGTTTCCATGGCTTCTCGCCGCCCTCGTCGTCGCGATGCACCTCTGCGTCCGGCCGCACGCCGGTCCCGTCGCGGCCCTCCTCGCGACGGGACTCGTCGCCTTCGACCCGACTTTCGTCGCGCACGCGGCCTACGTCCACACCGACGTCGGCGCGGCGCTCGCGTTCCTCCTCGTCACGGCCCTTTGCGCGCGGGCGGCGGCGGGTACGACCCTCTGGCGCTGGCTCGTCCTCGGCCTCGCGCTCGGCCTCGCCCTCGTCACGAAGTTCTCGACGGTCCTCCTCGTCCCGGTCGTCGTCGCCGCCGGACTCTCCGGCTTCCTCCGTCGGCGCGAGGAGTCCGAAGTCCCGGGACGGTCCCGGGTCGTCACGCGCGACCGCGCCATCGGCGCCCTCCTCGCCCTCGGCATCGCGGCGCTCGTCGTCCAGGGCGTGTACGGTGCGGTCCTGCGGCGCATGTCGCCCGAGCTCGCGGAGGCCTCGATCCGTTCGTACCTCCAGGGGCGCCCCGCGCGTCCGGACGAGGTCGAGCGCTACGCGGCCCTCGCGAGGATCGCCCCGCCGCTCGGGCACTACGTGGCCGGGGCCCGGGGGGTCGCGCTCCTGAGCGAGAGAGGGCGCGGCGCGAACTTCTTCCGCGGCGAAGTCTCGGAGCGGGGTTTCCCCCTCTACTTCCCCGCGGTCCTCCTCCTGAAGTCGACGCCGGCGTTCCTGGCGATCCTCGTGTGCGCGCTCCCGCTCGGCATCCTCCGGATCCGCAGCGGCGGGCCCCTGCCGGCCGCGAGCCATGCGCTCGCCGTCCTCGTTGCGCTCGGCCTTTCGGCCGTGCTTCTCGTGGTCGCGACGCGCTCGACGTTCAACATCGGAGCCCGCCACGTCCTGCCGGTCTGGACGCTCCTCGTCTTCGCGGGGACCGTCGTCTTCGGCCGGGGCCTCGCCGGCAGGCCCGGGCTCCGCGCGGCGGCGGCCGCCGTCCTCGTCGGTTCCGCCGGGGCTTCACTCCTGTCCGCGGGCCCCTCGCCCATCGCGTACTTCAACGGCCTCGCCGGGGGCGCCGCGGGCGGGCGCGCGTGGTTCTCCGACTCGAACGTCGACTGGGGTCAGGACCTCTACCGGCTGCACGTCTACCTGCAGGAGCGCGGCTGGGAGGAGACGACGACGATCGTCGCCTTCGGGGGCGTCGCCACGAACTACTACTCCCGGACGGCCCGCCTGCTCGACCCCGAGAAGAGCATCGCGCCGGGGCGCTACGCCGTCTCGCACATGATGGAGACGCTCGGTACCCGGTTCACGAGGGAGTTCGAGGGCGAGGCCGCGGCGCGCCAGGTGGACGAGCTCCTGAAGGCGCTGAAGGCGCGCGGCAGGAGGATCGCCCTCGTGGGCGGGTCGATCACGATCTGGGAGCTGCCGGGGTAGCGATCGTCTCAGGGCCTCTCGTCCGGAAGGACCGGCAGGACGAGGTGGGAGGGGGAGGCGGTTCCCTGGTGGATGCGCTGCGTGGCCGGCCGGAAGTCGGCTTCCGTCGCCTCGCGGATGTTCACGAACGTCTGCGGGTTCCGGTCGACGAGCGGGAACCAGCTGCTCTGCACCTGGACCATGATCCGGTGCCCGCGCCGGAACGTGTGCAGGACGTCGGGCATGGTGAAAGCCACCGTCTCCACCTTCCCCGGCGTGAACGGCTCGGGCGCCTCGAGGCTCTTGCGGAATCGGCCGCGGAACGGCTCGCCCCGCACGAGCTGCTGGTTCCCTCCCAGCTTCGAGCGGGCCGGCTTCTCGTCCCACGCGTTGCGGAGGGTCCACTCCCAGGGCTCGACCGGCACGTCGTCGGGCCAGACGTCGATCAGCTTCACGACCCAGTCGGCGTCGGTCCCCGTCGTCGAGACGGAGAGGTGGACGCCGATCGGACCGGCGACGGTGACGTCGCCGTCGAGCGGGGGCGTCTGCCAGACGGCGACGTCGGGCCGCCGCGCGGCGAAGCGCTGGTCGGCCGTCATGTAGTCGGCGTTCATCCCGATGTCGATCGACTCGAGGTACGGGACGGGCTTCGCGGGGTCGCTCACCCACTCGGCGACGGCCGACGTCCCGGCCGCCGGCGCCTCCGTCGAGAGCCTTCCTCCGGAGCCCAGCCGGTACGCCGTCGGCGTCACGTCCTTCGGCGGCCAGGTGTCGAAGGCGCGCCAGCGGTTGCGGCCCGTCTCGAATACGGTCGCCTCGGGAAGCTTCGGGTCCGCGGCGCCCTTGAGGTGGTGCAGGAAGAACGGGAGCTCGATCTCCTCGCGGTATCTCAGCGACGTCTTCTGCCCGAACGTGACGCGCCCGTGCGCATCTCCGTCGCTGCGCGCCCATCCGCCGTGCCACCACGGGCCCATGACGAGGCGGTTGCTCGCGCCGGGGCTCTGCCGCTCGATCGCCCCGTACGTCTCGAGCGCGCCGAAGGCGTCCTCGGCGTCGTACCAGCCCCCGACGGTCAGGACCGCGGGCCGGATCCCCTTGAGGTGCGGCCTCGTGTTCCGCGCCTTCCAGAAGCCGTCGTACGCCTCGTGGGCCATCAGGTCGTCCCAGAAGCGGACGTCCTTCATGTGAACGCCCAGGTTCTTCACGGGGCCCGCGTCGAGGAAGAAGCGGTAGCCGTCGAACGTCCCGTGGTCGAACCGCGGTGGCCACTTCGTCGTCGGCTCGGGGCGGGTCTGGCCGAACCGGTTGTAGAAATTGAACGAAGCCGCGAGGAAGAACGCCCCGTTGTGGTGGAAGTCGTCCCCCTCGAACCAGTCGGCGATGGGGGCCTGCGGCGAGACGGCGACGAGGGCCGGGTGCGCGTCGATCGCGGCCATCGCGGCGTAGAAGCCGGGGTAGGAGATCCCCCAGACGCCGACCTTCCCGTTGTTGTGGGCCACGTTCTTCACGAGCCAGTCGATCGTGTCGAACGCGTCGCTCGACTCGTCGAACTCCTTCGGCTCCTTCCTCGGGGCGGAATGGCCGCACGTCGACGAACGTCCCCTCGGACATCATCCGGCCGCGGACGTCCTGGAGCGCGAAGATGAACTTCTCCCGCGCCGCGGCCTCCGAGGGTCCGAGCGAGTCGGGGTAGGCGTCGATTCCGTAGGGCGCGACGGAATAGGGCGTCCGGATCATCAGGATCGGGTAGCGCTTCGCCGGCCCCGCGTCCTTCGGGACGTAGACCGCGGTGAAGAGCCTGGTCCCGTCGCGCATCGGGACGAGGTGCTCGTGCTTCGTGTACGCCTCCCGGATGAAGGCCGCAAGCGGAGCCTGCGGCTCTCCGGCCCGGGCCTGCAGGGCGAGGAGGGAGAAGGCGGCGACCGGGACGAGGGCACGAAGTTCCATCGGCGGACCTCCCCGCGGGAAGCGTTTCCCCGACGTTAGCAGGAGGACGGCCCCGTGGGATGATCCCCGGTCGGAGTGACCGAGTCATGCAGAAAACCCGCCTCCTTCCCCTCCTCGCCCTGTCCCTCGCGTTCGTCCCGATGACCGCGACCGCAGAGGCTCCGACCGCCGCCGACGCGAAGGCCTTCGTCGAGAAGGCCGAAGAGAAGCTCCTCGCCGCCTCGATCGCCGCCGAGCGCGCGAACTGGGTCGCCTCGAACTTCATCACCGAGGACACCGAGCTCATCGCCGCCGAGGGAAACCAGCGCCGGATGGAGCTGGCCGCCGGCCTCGCCAAGGAGGCGACCCGCTTCGACGGCCTCGCCCTCGACGCCGACGTCGCCCGCAAGCTCGCGCTCCTCAAGCTCTCGCTCACGCTCGCCGCCCCCGCCGACCCGAAGAAGAGCGAGGAGCTGGCCCGCATCGCCGCCGGCATGGAGGCGGCCTACGGTCGCGGCAAGTGGACGCCTCCCGGAGGAGAGCCGCTCGACCTCGAGGAAATCTCGCGCCGGATGGCGACGAGCCGCGACCCGAAGGAGCTGGCCGCGCTCTGGGCCGGCTGGCACTCCATCGCCGCCCCGCTGCGCAAGGACTACGTCCGCTACGTCGAGCTCGGCAACGCCGGGGCGAAGGAGCTCGGCTTCGCCGACATGGGCGCCATGTGGCGGTCGAAGTACGACATGCCGCCGGACGCCTACGCGAAGGAGCTCGACCGCCTCTGGGAGCAGGTGAAGCCCCTCTACACCTCGCTCCACGCGTACGTCCGGATGAAGCTGCGCGAGACCTACGGCAAGGACGTCGTCCCCGAGAAGGGGCCGATCCCGGCGCACCTCCTCGGGAACATGTGGGCCCAGCAGTGGGGCAGCCTCTACCCGATCCTCGCCCCGAAGGACGCCGACCCGGGCTACGACCTCACGAAGATCCTCGTCGAGAAGAAGACCGACGCGAAGCAGATGGTTCGCTACGGCGAGGGCTTCTTCACGTCGCTCGGGATGGCGCCCCTCCCGAAGTCCTTCTGGGAGCGTTCCCTCTTCACCCGCCCGCGCGACCGCGAGGTCGTCTGCCACGCGAGCGCCTGGTGCATCGACTGGGTCGACGACCTGCGGCTGAAGATGTGCATCGAGATCAACGCGGAGGACTTCGCCACCGTCCACCACGAGCTCGGGCACAACGTCTACCAGCGCGCCTACAACCGCCAGCCCGTCCTCTTTCGCGACAGCGCCAACGACGGCTTCCACGAGGCGATCGGCGACACGGTCGCCCTCTCGCTCACTCCGGAGTACCTCGTCAAGCTCGGTCTCCTCCCGAAGACGCCTCCTCCCGGCAAGGACGTCGGTTACCTCCTGAACATGGCGCTCGAGAAGATCGCGTTCCTCCCGTTCGGCCTCCTCATCGACAAGTGGCGCTGGCAGGCCTTCTCGGGCGAGGTCCCCGAGGCGCGCTGGAACCAGGCGTGGTGGGACCTGAAGCTGAAGTACCAGGGCGTCACCCCGCCGGTGGCGCGCACCGAGGCCGACTTCGACCCGGCCGCCAAGTACCACATCGCCTCGGGCACTCCCTACTCGCGCTACTTCCTCGCGCACGTGCTCCAGTTCCAGATGCACCGCGCTCTCGCGAAGACGGCCGGCTGCACCACGCCGATCCACACCTGCTCGATCTACGGGAACAAGGAAGCGGGAGCCCGGCTGATCAAGATGCTCGAGATGGGGCAGAGCAAGCCGTGGCCCGACGCCCTCGAGGCCGTGACCGGCCAGAGGCAGATGGACGCCACCGCGATCCTCGACTACTTCGCGCCGCTCCAGAAGTGGCTCGACGAGCAGACGAAGGGCGTCCCGAAGGGCTGGTGAGATGACGGCGCCGAGGATCCCGCCGCCGACCTACGAGTACCTCAACGCCGAGCTGCTCGAGCAGGGTTCGGGCCGGGTCCGTTGCCGCTTCCGTCCGACGGAAGAGATGACGAACCCGCTCGGCGCGGTCCAGGGCGGGATCCTCGCCGCGTTCTTCGACGACACGATGGGCCCCGCGATCTACTCCATCTCGGAAGGTCGCGGGTTCACCACCGTCAGCCTGAACGTCTCGTACCTGCGCGCCGCCCGCCCCGGCGAGCCGCTCCTCTGCGAGGCCGTCGTCGTGAAGCACGGCCGCAGCCAGGCCTACGTCGAGGCGACCCTCACCCGCGAGAGCGGCGGAGAGATCGTCGCCCGCGCCACCGCCGTCAACCTCTTCCTCGACCCGGCGAAGAAGGGGTAGCCCCGGAGAGACCGGGAGACCGAGAGAGACCGGGAGACCGGGAGAGTCCAGCTTCACCATCTCGTCGATTCCTCGGGGGGCCGCGTGCGGGGCGGTACGTCTCACGGCCGCCTGCTGCGCTCCGCCGACCCGCTTCCGAGCTCGCTGCGGCCGGGCGGGGGGCCCGCGCGAACTCCTCGCTTCGCTCGTCAGACACGCGCGCGGGCCTGATCCCCGCCCGGTCCTCGCGAACTCGAGCGGGTCCCCGGCGGTGCTCGGGGGCGGCTCGCGAGACGCACCGCCCCTCCCGCGGCCGGCGAGCTTTGAGCCCCGCAGGGGCCCCGATGAGGGGGGGCCGGGGGGGTCTGGTCTACGCTCTACACTCTGCGCAGGCAACGGGAGGTCCCTGTCCAGCGACGCTCCTCTGCCCGGAGCTAAAATAGAAAATCAAGACCTGACCCCTTTGGCCTGCCCGTTGCTTTGCCCCGGGGTCCTGAGCGGGCGGGAGGGGTGTCCCGCGAGCGCCGTCCGAGCACCTGCGGGGCCCGCACGGTTCCGCGAGCAGGCCGCCGGCGGCGCCCCCCCGGGCGCGGCGGACCGATGCGGGTCGCGCGCGGAGGAGGCGCCGTGGGACGCCCCTCCCTGCTCCGCGATTCGCGTCCGGCCCCCGTCCCGGTGGCCGGTCTCCTCCCGGTCTCCCGGTCTCCCGGTCTTTCCTCCGGGCTCGCCGGTTCCTATTCCTCCCAGGGGAGGCCGGGCTTGCCGAAGTGGCCGTAGTTCGTCGTCGAGCGGTAGATGGGGCGCCGCAGGTTCAGCCGTTCGCAGATCGCGGCGGGACGGAAGTCGAACGACGAGACGAGCGCCGCGGCGGCCTTCGCGTCTCCGGTGCCGAAGGTCTCCACCGCCACCGACATCGGCTTCGCTTCGCCGATCGCGTACGAGACCTGGATCTCGGCGCGCCGGGCGATGCCCTGCTTCACGACCTGCCGGGCGGCCCAGCGGCAGAAGTAGGCGCCGCTGCGGTCGACCTTCGAGGGGTCCTTGCCGCTCCAGGCGCCGCCGCCGTGGCGGGCCGCGCCGCCGTAGCTGTCGACGATGATCTTGCGGCCCGTCACGCCCGCGTCGGCCGAGGGGCCGCCGAGGACGAAGGAGCCGGACGGATTCGCGTGGAAGCGGATTCCGGGGCGCATCCAGCCGTCGAGCGCCTTCGGCGCGAGCTTCGTCGCGACCCACGCCTCGATCTCCTCGCGCCAGACGCCCTCGGGGTGCGAGGTCGAGATGAGGACCGTCTCCACGCGGGCCGGATTGCCTCCCTCGTAGGCGATCGTCACCTGCGACTTGCCGTCGGGGCGGAGCCACGGCACGTCGCCGGCGCGCCGCGCCTCGGCGAGGCCGAGCGTGAGGCGGTGGGCGAGGACGATCGGCAGCGGGAGCAGCTCGGGCGTCTCGTTGGTCGCGTAGCCGAACATGATTCCCTGGTCGCCGGCGCCCTGGTCCTTCTTCTTCGCGTCGGTCGCCTTCGTCACGGCGCCGCCGATCTCCTTCGACTGGCGCGTGAGGAAGTTCAGGACCTTCACGCCGCTGGCGTGGAACGGCTCGGACGGGTCGACGTAGCCGATCCTCTCGATCGCCTCGCGGACGATCTCCTCGTACGGTGCGCCTCTTCAGGCCGGCCTTCGAGGTGATCTCCCCGGCGAGGACGACGCGGCCTCCCTTGCAGAGCACCTCGCAGGCGACCCGGGCGTACGGGTCGGGCCCGATGTTCGCGTCCAGGATCGCGTCGGCGATGAGGTCGCACACCTTGTCGGGGTGGCCCTCGGTCACGGATTCTGAGGTCAGCAGGAAGTCGAGGCTTTCGGTGCTCATTTGCGCCGTCCTTTCGCCTGAAGTCGTCCACGCCTCGATCGCGCATGGGTCCCGATCGGGAGATCGGGCCGGCCTTGCCACCGCAGGGACTACGGTCTGGCGGGCGGGTCGTCGAGCCGGTGCTCTCTCCGCCACTCTTCATGCCGGCAGCCCGAAGCGCAGGGCTGCCAGTTGCTCAAAGAACCGCGCGGCCGCGCCGCGCGCGGCGGGATGGTAGCAGAGAGGGTGGACGGAGGGGGAGGGTCAGGCGGGCTCGATGAGGACGTACTCGAAGCTGCCCTTTCACGTCGATCTCGCCCCGGGGCGAGCTTGCCGGGCCCGGCGACCTCGCAGAGGACGAACGTCCGGTTCCCCACGCGCACCGTCTGCTCGCCCGGCAGCGCCGTGGCCTCCACGCCGACGAGGGCGTGGCCCGGGACGACGATGAAGACGAGGTGCGAGGGGAGGCGCCGCCACATCGAGGCGAACGCGACGGCCTTGGAGTCGCAGTCGCCGCGGCCCGATACGAGGACGTCCGTCGGGACCCTCAGCCCCAGGGTCTGCCGGCCCTCCTCCTCGTCCGGGGGTATCTCGTAGCCGAGCTCCTGGTAGAAGGCGAGAAGGAGGCCCATGAACTGCCTCACGTTCGAGCCGCGGCCCGAAGCGGCGAGCGCGCGGTAGCAGTCGGAGAGCGGCGCGGTTCCGTCGCGGATCAGCCGCTCGTAGTCGATCGACAGGGTTCTCTCCTTCAGGAGCAGTCCGCGTCGCTTGTAGATCGCCGCGTGGATCCGGTCGTCGTGGCCGGGAGCTCGCGGTCGAGCCACGCCTTCAGTTCCTCGATGCCCGCAAGCGCACGCGCCCTTTCGGTCTCCTCCAGCCCCGCGGGAAGGTTCCACGACCAGCGGTGGCCGCCGGCGCCGTAGAACTCGATCCGGAACCAGGAGCCGAGGCGGCGGGCGGCGACCTCCGCGTCCACGAGCCGGGCGAGCTCGGCGTTCAGCTCCGCGTACACGGCCTCGGGCTCGTACCCGAACCCGGCCCGCTCGGCCGCGTGGGCCTCGCGGTCCACGAGGCAGGAGACGCGGTGCGTGCGGCCGTGGTAGTCGATGAACCCGAACGTCAGGCGGTAACGCCGATCCGTCTCTGCGCGGGAGAACTCGCGCAGCGCCCCCGGGTTCGACTTCCAGCTCTCGGGCAGCGTTTCGGGGTCGGGCGCCGGGCCGGGCGCGTCGGTTTCGGCCATCTCGCGGGGTCTTTCGAGAAGGGAGAGCCCGCCCGCCACCAGCCAGGCCATCACGAGGACCGCGAGGCCGGCGAAACAGCCGCAGCCGCGGCCCGGACGCGAGGGGCTCCGGCTCAAGGCAGCGTCAGGACGCCGCGCGAGCCGAAGGGGACGAGGGACCGCGCGAGGTCTTCCATCCCTTCGTTCAGGACGGCGGTGATCGCGAGGAGGACGAAGGCGTGGAAGATCGCGACCGCCACGTTGTCGCGGCGGATCTCGCCGTGCTCGTCGAGCCCGCGGGTCATGCGCGTGAAGAGGAACGCCGCGAGCGCCGTCGACCCGAACGCCACGAGCGTCAGCAGCGCCACGACCCCCCCGCAGCGCAGTGCGGTGACCATCGCCTCGCGGACCGTCGGCGGCTCGAGGAAAAGCTCGCGCACCATCACCATCACCGGGTTCACCGCGTGGCGCAGGAGCACGGCCTGGCTCAGGAGAATCGCGCCGAGGGAGATGGCGATGGAGCGGTGCCCGCCCCGGAGCAGCCCCTCCTCGTCCACCTCCCGGGTGATGAAGGCGTTCGCGCGGTAGACGACGAAGACGAGCAGGGCCGCCGTCACGACGGCCACGCCGTACGCGACCATCCCCGCCGCGACGACCGCGAGGTCGAATCGGGCATTCATCGAGCGTCCTCCGAGTGGCTCAAACCTACCACGCAGGGGATTCCCGCTTCCCGGAAACCTCGCGCGCTCCGGCCCGTAGTCGTCTAACGTGCCCACCTCATGCAAGGAGGAACGATGAGCCCCCGTTCCCGCAGCCTCTCCCGGGCCGCCGCAGGCGTCTCCCTGGCCCTCGCCCTCTCCGCTCCCGCCGCCCTTCCGCCGCTCCGGCCCCCGCCGAAAGGCGCGGGTGGCGCATTCCGACGGCCGTGAGGACCCTCCCGAACGGCCTCACCGTCGTCGTCTCGGAAGACCACTCCACCCCGACCTTCGGCCTCTGCATCGCCTACCGGATCGGGTTCCGCCTCGAGCCGAAGGGGCGAACCGGCTTCGCCCACCTCTTCGAGCACATGATGTTCCAGGGGACGCCGAACGCCCCGAAGGGGACGTACGACAGGGTCATCGAGGGGGGCGGCGGGATCAACAACGGGTCGACCCGCTACGACTACACGAACTACATCGTCAGCGCCCCGGTCTCGGCGCTCGAGGCGGTCCTCTGGCTCGAGGCCGACCGGATGAAGACGCTCGACTTCTCCGAGAAGAACCTCGCGAACCAGAAGGAGGTCGTCAAGGAGGAGATCCGCGTCAACGTCCAGAACAGGCCCTACGGCCTCTTCTTCTGGACCGACGTCGCCGGCACCGCCTTCGACCGGTGGGAGAACGCCCACGACGGCTACGGATCCTTCGCCGACCTCGACGCCGCCAGGGTCGCCGACGTGAAGGGCTTCTTCGAGAGCTACTACGGCCCGAACAACGCCGTCCTGGCGATCGTCGGCGACATCACGCCCGACGAGGCCTTCGCGAAGGTCGAGAAGTACTTCGGCGCTCTCCCGGCCCGCCCGGCGCCCCCGAAGCCCGACGTGAGCGAGAAGGCGAACACGAAGGAACGGACCCTCTCGCAGACCGACGCCCTCGCGAACGTCCCGGCCGTCGCGGTCGGCTGGAAGATGCCCGCCCGCGGCACGAAGGACGACATCCCTGCGGCCGTCCTGGGGAACCTCCTCGCCGGGGGCGAGGCCTCGCGCCTCTACCAGGGGCTCGTCAAGGGCAGGGAGCTCCTGCTCGGCATCGAGGGAGGCCACAACTGGCCTCTCGACGACGCCTTCACGTACGAGGGGCCCACGCTCCTCTCCCTCTTCGGCCTCTACAAGCCCGACACCACCGCGAAGGAGGTCGTCGCCGCCATCGACGCCGAGATCGCCGCCATCGCGAAGGGCTCGGTCGGCGCCGCCGAGCTCGAACGGACGAAGACGAAGATGGTCTCCGACCTCTACGGCCAGCTCGAGCTGCCGCTCGACCGCTCCGTCGTCCTCTGCCTCGCGCAGCTCTTCGACGGCAACGCGGCCACCGTGAACGACCTCCCCGGACGGATCGCCGCGGTCACGAGCGCCGACCTCGCCCGCGTCGCCTCCACGTACCTCACGGCCGCCAACCGCACCGTCGTCGACCGGCGGCCCGCGCCGGCGAAACCGTCCGAGGCCGCGCCGGCGGGGAAGTGAGGAGAACGCCGTGAAGAAGCAGAACGTCGTCCTCGTCCTCGCCGCCGCCCTCCTCGCCCCCGCCGCCTTCGGCGCCGAGCCGCCGCCGCTCCCGAAGGACTTTCCCGGCTACGGCGCCGACCGGCCGCTCCCCGTTCCCGCCATCTCGAAGTCGACCCTTCCGAACGGCCTGACGGTCTGGCTCGTGAAGCGCCCCGGCTTCCCGAAGGTCTCGGCCGTCCTCGCCGTCCGCGGCGGCTCGGCCGTCGACCCCGCCGGGATGGAGGGCATCTCGGACCTCCTCGCCGTCACGCTCAAGGAAGGGACGGCGAAGAAGACCTCGCGCCAGATCGCCGAGGAGCTGCAGGGCCTCGGAGGCGACCTCGGCGTCTCGGCGGGCGCCGACGCCATCACCCTGCGCGCCAGCGCCCTCGCGACCGGCACCCCCCGTCTCCTCGACCTCCTCGCCGCGGTCGCGCTCGCCCCCGCCTTCCCACCGGCCGAGGTCGAGCTTGCGAAGGAGAACGCCCTGCAGGAGCTGGAAGCCGCCGAAGCGACTCCCGATTTCCTCGCGTCGAAGGCCTTCGCGAAGGCCGTCTACGGCAGCCACCCGTACCACGTCGTGACGGCGACCCGCGAGACCATCGCGAAGACGACGCCCGCGCTCCTGGGTGCCGAGCACGCGCGCCGCTTCCGCCCCGACCAGGCGCTCCTCGTCGTCGCGGGAGACCTCGACGAATCCGTCGTGAAGGCCTCCATCGTCCGCGCCTTCGGGGCGTGGAAGAGCGCCGGCGCCCCGCTGCCGCCAGTGCCTGCGTCGCCTCCCGCCCGAGGCCGCGAGTTCCTTCTCGTCGACCGTCCCGGATCGGTCCAGTCGACCGTCGTCTCCGGCCGGCCCGGCCCGGCCGTCTCGGATGCCGACTGGTACGACGTCCTCGTCGCGAACACCGTCTACGCCGACGCCTTCGGCAGCCGCCTCGTCAAGAACATCCGCGAGGAGAAGGGCTACACCTATTCCCCCTCGGGCGACTTCTCTACGCGCCGCGCCGGGAGCCTTCTCGAGATGCAGGCCGACGTCCGCAACGACGTCACCGCGGCGACGCTCCTCGAGGTCTTCTACGAGCTCGACCGGATGGCCGCCACGAAGCCGACGGCCGACGAGCTCGCGGGGGCGAAGCGCTACCAGGGCGGGCTCTACCTCATCCGCAACCAGCTCCAGGGCGCGGTCGCGGGAACCCTCGCCCGCAACTGGGTCAACGGCCTCCCGCCCGAGGCCCTCGCCGACTTCGTGCCGAAGGTGAACGCCGTCACGGCCGAGGGCGTGCAGGCCGCGGGCAGGAAGCACTTCCTCTCGAGCACCCAGACCGTTGTCGTCGTCGGCGACGCCAAGGAGGTCCGCTCCCAGCTCGAGCTCTACGGGGCGGTGAAGGAGATCAAGCCGTAGCCGGCCTGACGGTTTCACGGCATGCGGGGTATGATCCGTTCTCCGTGTTGAAACACGGAAGACGGAACTGACCCCGTTTGCCCTACCCTTCTTCACGCGAGCCTCTTGCCCATCAGCAGCTCCGGAGTACCCGTCGACGACGTAGTCGGGCAGCTCGCCCACCAGGCGGTACCCATGCTTTTCGTACAGCGCGCGGGCACGGGTGTTGAACGACGACACGCAAAGGAAGACGTAGCGCGCCTTCGGGTAGCGGGCTTCGGTCGCATCGAGGAGCGCCTTGCCCACGCCGCGCCCGCGTTCCTCTTCCGCCACGGCCACGCTCGCGACGTACGGCGACCCGGCCACGCCGCGCGGGTGAATCCGGATGAACCCGCACGGCGCTCCGCCCCGCCGCGCCACGAGGACGAGGTAGCCGGGGTCGAGAGCCGCGGGAAGGAGGACGTCGAGCCCGCGCCTCAGCGTGATCCACGGCTCGCTCGCGGCCATCAGCCGCGCGCACCACTCCCGTTCGTCCGCCGTCGCCTCGCCGATCTCGATCTCGTCCATCGGGCAAGTTTGCTCGGGAGCGCGGAGCGCCGCAATCAGGGAGTGCGGGAGGCGGCCCCGCGGAAGAACCCTGTCACCTCGCGCGCCGTCTCCTCGAACCGCTCGAGGGGAAAGCAGTGCCCGGCCCCGGGGAGGAGGACGAGCCGCGCGCCGGGGATCGCTTCGACGATCCGGCGCGAGTTCTCCACCGGCACGAGCTGGTCGGCGTCTCCCGTGAGGGCGAGCGTCGGGACGCGGATCTCCCCGAGCCGGGTCGTCGCGTCCCAGACCGTCACCGCGGCCAGCTGCTGCGCGAGGACGCGCGGGCTCACACGGCCTGTGGCCTCGACCCATGCCCCGAATCGCGCCAGGTCGCTTCCGGCCAGCTCCTTCGAGACGAGGGCGCCGGCGATGAGCCGGTGCGAGCCCATCCGCGACAGCGCTCCTCCGGCAATCAGCTCTGCCATCACGGAAAGCGGCGCCTTCCGGCTCTCCCTGTATCCCGCGAACGTCGCGCCGAGCGCGAGCGCACTCACGTGGCCCGGGTGCCGGAGCGCCAGCTCGAGCGCGATCATCCCGCCCATCGAGATCCCGAAGACGGAGGCGGGCCGGGCTCCGGCGGCTTCCATCACCGCCGCGGCGTCGTCGGCGAGGTCGCCCATCCCGAACGGCCGCAGCGGCGCCGTCGACCCGCCGCCCCGCGGTTGTCGAAGACGACGACGCGGAACTCCTGCGCCAGCCGCTCCGGCAGCGGCCCCCATGCCCGCGCCGAGAAGCTCATCCCCATGACGAGGAGCAGCGGCGGCGCGTTGGCGCGCCCGAGCGTCTCGTACGAGAGGTGGTGGGTTCCGCGATCGGCGAACGGCATCGGACTGTGGCCGGAGTGTGCGCCCGCTCGGGCCGGAAGGAGCGGCGGTTCGCGGGAGTGACGAGGGCATCGTAGACTTTCGCCGATGCCCACCGAGGTGCCGATGAATCGTTCCCGGCGCTCAGTCCTTGCGGGCCCCGCCGTTGCGGCGCGCGCCCTCTTCTCCCTCCTCGTCCTCGTCGCTCTCGCCGCCCCGGGCCCGCCCCTCGCCGCAGAGGAGACGTTCCGCATCGTCGTCGACTCCGTCTCCGACGCGCGCACGCGCACCGCCGCCAACGACACGAGCGGACGGCTCACGCTCATGCCGAGGCTCGACGGAGAAGGGCTCGCGGACGCGAAGGCCTACCGCATCCGCGTGACCGCGGCAGCGGACGACACGGGGCGCGACCTCCTTCCGGAGGAGCTCGCGACCGCTTCCTGGGAAGAGAACCCGGCGGGAGAGGGCCTCTGGATTCACCTCGCGAACCCGGCCCGCGGCGCCACGGCCGTGACCGTCACGGGCACGGTCGATCTCTGGATGCCGAAGCGCGATCCCAGGCGCCCCACTCCGACGAAGAAGTCCGTCGTCTCCGTGCCGTTCGCGCTGAAGGGCGTTCCCCTCCCGTGATGCGGGCTTGCCGAGGTTCCGCCGCCATGACGTCCTGTCCGGTCCGCGTCGTGCTCGCCCTCCTCCTCGCCGCCGTCGCAGCGTCCACGGCCGGCTGCGGCCTCCCGGAGAAAGCCCGCGCGCTCGTGTCGCCCCGACCCTCGCCGACCGTCGTATCCACGCCTTTGCCCACGCCGCTTCCCGTGCCCCCGCTGAAGATGGAGTTCGTCCGGATCCGCGAGGACCGCGTGCGGGGCAGCGCCGGCACCGCGCTCTGCGAGATCGACATCGAGCTCGTCGGCGCAAAACGGAGCGAGGTGGAGCGGGCCCGCGTCGTCGTCCTCACCGCCGTCGACGACCTCGGCGCGAACCTCGTCCTCGAGAACGCCGCCTCGGTGGCGGCACGGCCGTTGAAGGCCGAGGACCCCGAAGCGCCCGTCGTCCTCCCGGTCCCGCTGAAGCTCGCCGCGCGCTCGGCGACCTCCCTCCGCGAGGTCTCGGGCGAGATCGAGCTCTTCGTTCCGGGCGGCGATCCGGCGGCCGCCGCGAGCGACCCGCGGTACCTGCGCCGCTACCGCTTCGTCCTGAAGGACGTGCCGCTGCCGTAACGCCCCGGAAGGCGCAAGCGGCGCCGGCCCCGACCCGGAATCCGAAACCGTTCGCCCGGCGGAAAAGGGGGCGTGAACCGAAACGCCGTCCTCGCCGTCTCCGTGCTCCTCGTCGCCGGCTCAATCGCCGCCGCCCCCGCCGCGGCCGAGGACCGCTTCCGCCTCGAGCTCGAAGGGGGAGCCGCCTGGCAGCTGCGCAACGACTTCGCCGTCCCGGGAGACACCGGCACACGCCTCTCCCTCGACGACGCGACCGACGGCCCCTTCGCCGCTTTCCGCGGCACGCTCTGGGCCGACATCTCCCGGCGCAGCTCCATCCGGCTCCTGGCAGCGCCCCTTCGCACGACGGCCTCCCTCACGCCCGACACCCCCGTCGATTTCAACGGAACCACCTTCCCCGGTGGCCAGCCGCTCGACGTCACCTACGTCTTCGACTCCTATCGCCTCTCGTACGTCTACCGCTTCAAGCATTCCGGCCCCGTCTCCTTTCGCGCGGGACTCACCGCCAAGATCCGCGACGCGAAGATCGAGCTGGACGGATCGGGCCTTCGGAACGCGAAGACGAATACCGGCTTCGTGCCGCTCCTCTACGGCGGCGTCCGCTGGCAGATGACCGACGCCCTCGCGCTCGACCTCGACGTCGACGCCGCCGCGGCCAGCCAGGGCCGCGCCGAAGACGTCGCCCTCCGCCGGGAGGCGAAAGTCTCTCCGAAGGTCGACCTCTTCGTCGGCGCGCGCACGCTCGAGGGAGGCGCCGACAACGACGAGGTGTACAGCTTCGCCTGGTTCGCGTACGCCATCGGAGGAGTCTCGATACGGTTCTGAGGAGCCCGGAAAGGCTTACAATCCCAAGTGCCGCCGGAGCCGCCGACATCCTCTCCGGCAGCCTTGTCCGCCGCGGTCGCCGATGGTCTCGCCGGCTCCCCTCGGCTCCCGGGCGAACAGGCCCTCCCACCGGCCGAGCCGGACACCTCGGGAGGTGCATCGTGAAGCGTAACCATTTCCGCTCGTTCGCCATCCTCGTCGGGCTGCTCCTCTGCGGAGGCGCCTGCTACGGCGTCCTGCATCTCTGGGAACAGCCGGCCGACGCCTACTGGACCGCTGCGGCCGTGTCACCGACCCTTGCCACCGTGTCCGACCGTGTCGAGGTCTTCGTCGCCAACGAGCCGATCCTGAAGGCGGCGGGGGAGGGCCGGCTCGTCCTCAAGCAGAAGACGGCCGACGTGCCCGTCGTCGCAGACAACCTCGTCGCCCGCGTGAACAACTACGAACGGGCCCGCCTCTCGCGAATCCCGACGCTGCTCGGCCTCGCCGCCGCCGCCGGGGCTGGGCTGGTCCTCTTTCTCATCGGCCTCTTCGCGCCTCTCATCGGCGCTCTCGTCCCGCCCGAGATCATCGACCTCCACCTGCCGGGCTGAGGCGCGACGAACAACCGGGCCGAACAGCCCGGCCGGGGATGCGTTCCGAATCCCTTATCCTCGCCGGGCCTGCGACCGCAGGCCGGCGGGGACGGGGGATGCCTTCGATGACGACCGCGACACCGCGCAAGCACTTCTCGATGATCCGGGAGTTCCACCTGGCGGACTGGTTCACGCTCGCGAATGCCGTCTGCGGCGTCGGCGCGATCTTCTCCGTCATGACCTACCTGGAAACGGCCGACGTCCGGCACGTCTATTGGGCCAGCGCGCTCGTCTTCGCCGCACTGGTATTCGACGTCCTCGACGGCCGCATCGCCCGGTGGCGGCAGACGTCGTCGCCCATGGGCCAGGAGCTCGACTCGCTCGCCGACGTCATCTCCTTCGGCGTGGCCCCCGCGATCATCGCGTACGGCTGTGGCATGCAGGGGCTCTACGACCGCATCGTCCTGGTCTGCTTCGTCGCCTGCGGCGTCTCGCGCCTCGCCCGGTACAACGTCACCGCCGAGGCCCTGTCCGAGGGAACGGGCAAGGTGAAGTACTTCGAAGGGACGCCGATCCCCACCTCCATCCTCCTCGTCCTGCTCCTGGCGTTCGCCGCGAGGTCCGGCGCCGTGGGGCAGGACCTCTGGTTCGGCGTCGTCCAGCCGGGCGGCTTCGACCTTCATCCCCTGGTCCTCGTTTTCGCAATCTCGGGCTCGCTGATGGTCAGCAGGATCCGGATCCCCAAGCCGTGACGAGGGCCTCCGCGGCCGCCGATCGCCTCGAGCTCGAGCGGCTCCGCGTCCTCGTCGAGGCGTCGAAGCTGATCAACTCCTCGATCGAGCCGACGGTCCTCTTCTCCACGATCGTGACGCTGGCCAGGGAGAAGCTCGGCGTCGAGCGGGGACGCTCTTCTTCGTCGACGAGGCGACGCAGGAGATCTGGGCCCGGATCCCGATGGAGGGCGACGTCTCCGAGATCCGACTCCCGATGGGGAAGGGGATCGCCGGGACCGTCGCGGCGACCGGAGAGACGATCGTCGTGGCCGACGCGTGGGCGGACCCGCGGTTCGACGCGTCGGTGGACCGCCGGTCGGGCTTCCGGACGCGGTCGATCCTCTGCGTTCCGATCCGGAACCGCGGCGGGCGCATCGTCGGCGTCCTCCAGCTCCTGAACAAGCGCGAGGGCGGGTTCGGCGCATCGGACCTCGAGTTCCTCGAGCTCGTCTCCGGGCACGTCGCCATCGGGATGGAGAACGCTACGCTGCACCTGAGCCTCCTCGAGAAGGACCGGATGCAGCGGGAGCTCGCGCTCGGGAAGGAGATCCAGAAGCGCCTCCTGCCGGAGCCGCCGCGGGGGATTCCCGGGACCGAGATCGCCGCGACGAGCGTGCCCTGCTTCGAGGTGAGCGGCGACGCGTACGACTTCCTCGAGCTTCCGTCCGGCGACCTCGGCCTCGCCATCGCCGACGTCTCGGGGAAGGGCGTGGCGGCGGCCCTCGTCATGTCCAGCCTGCAGGCGGCCCTTCGCGTCGCCGCGCCGCTCGACGAGAGCCCCGTCCGGCTGACGGCGCGCCTCGACACGCTGATCCGCGAGCTGGCGGGGGGACGGAAGTACGTCACGTTCTTCTTCGGCTGCTACAGCCCGGCGACGGGGCGCCTGCGCTACGTCAACGCGGGGCACAACCCGCCGCTGATGTTGTGCGACGGCCAGGTGACACCCTCGGGAGCACGGGTGTTCCGGTCGGTCTCCTCCCGAACGGGGTGTGGAGGGAGGCGAAGGTTGTCCTGGCGCCGGGTGCTTCGATCGTCTTCTACACGGACGGCCTGACCGAGGCCACCGCGCCGGACGACGAGGAATTCGGGGGCGAGCGCCTCTCGTCGCTCGCGACGTCGCTCGCGGCGCTGCCGGCCCCCGAGCTGGCGGCCGGGATCCTCGCCGGAGTCACCGCGTTCGAGGCGGGCTCGCATCCGGCCGACGACAAGACGCTCGTGGTGTTGCGCCGCGAAGGCTGAGGCGAGGCGCCGGCCGGGGCAGAAGAAAGGGGCCGGCCGGTCGCGGCGATATGATTCCAGCGAGAAGCGGGAGAGCTGGCCGGACGGACGCGGCGCCTTGGAGCCGGAAACCGTCGGCTCGCGGGGGGAGGGCTCGATGTACAGGCCCACCACCGATGAGGGCGAGAAGGGCGGGGAGCGTGACGCGACGCCGATCGGAGGGATCCTCGGCGACCTGATCGCGGCGAAGGCCGATCTCGAGGCGCGCAACGAGGCGCTGCAGCTCGTGAACGAGCTCACCTGGCGGCTCCAGAGGCGGCTCGACGTGGAGGCGATCGCGGCGGAGACCGTGGACCTGCTGGCCCGCCACAGCCAGGCGCCGCTCGTGGCCTTCTACCTCCTCGAAGGTGAAGAGGGGCCCCTGCGGATGGTGAAGGGGCACGGGTTCAACGAGCGGGAGATGCAGCTGGGAGCCGTGCTGCCGCTGCTGGGGAGCGCGAGCGGGCTCGCGGTGCGGGAACGACGGATCGTGACGGTGCGGCAGGGGACCATCGACGAGGGCCATGCCCATCCGGTCGTGACGGCGCTCGCGGAACGGGGTCTCTCGACCGGCCTCTGTATCCCGCTCTCCCACGGGGGCTCGCCTCTCGGCACCGTGAACCTCATCTTCCCGGCCCACCGCGAGCTCCGCCCGCTCGAGGTCGACACGTTCCACGGGATCGCCCGTGCCGTCTCCCTCGCGCTGGCGAACGCCCGGCTCGTCGCCGATCTCGAGCACCTCGCCTTCCACGACCTGCTCACCGGGCTCCCGAACCGGGCCGGGTTCCACAGGAGGTTCACGCGCCTCGCGGAGAGGGGCGAAGGAAGCTCTCAGGTCGGGCTCATCCTGCTCGACCTCGACCGCTTTCGCGAGATCAACGACACCCTCGGCCATACCGTGGGAGACGAGCTTCTCGTCCAGGTCGTCTCGCGACTCGTCCACGGCACCGACGGCCTGCGGAACGACGTCTTCCGCCTGGGGGGCGACGAGTTCGGCATCGTGGTTCCGGGGGCCGGGAGCCTGGCCGAGGTCGACGCCGCGGCGCGCCGCATCATCAGGGCCCTCTCGCAGCCTCTCCGGGTGGGCGGCATGGGGCTCGAGATCGGAGCGAGCGCCGGCGTCGCTCTTTCCCCCGAGCAGGGGTGCGACAGCCACGAGCTCCTCCGCAGCGCGGACGTGGCGCTCCACAGGGCCAAAAGGGCCCCCGGAAGCGTGGCCTGCTATGCACGCGAGCTGTACGAGCACACGCCGGAGCGCCTCGCCATGCTGTCGGACCTGGGACGAGCGATCCGCGAGGGGGAGCTCGTCCTTCACTTCCAGCCGAAGGTGGCGCTGCAGTACGGCTTCATCGAGGGGTTCGAGGCGCTCGTCAGGTGGCGGCACCCGCGGCTGGGACTCCTCGCGCCGGGGAGGTTCGTGCCGTTCGCAGAGGCGACGGACGTGATGTTGCCTCTGACCAGCTGGGTGGTGAAGAACGCCCTCGAGCAGCTGACGTTCTGGAACCGGCATCTGCCGCGCCTGACGATGGCGATCAACCTCTCCATGCGGAACCTCCTCGACCGGAGCTGCCCCGACGCGATCGCGGGAATCGTTCGGGAAGCGGGCGTCGACCCGGCTGTCGTGGAGTTCGAGCTGACCGAGACGGCGATCATGGCCGACCCGGAGACGGCAATGACGGCCCTCGCCCGCATCACGGCGTCGGGGGCGCGGCTCGCCATCGACGACTTCGGCACCGGGTACTCCTCGCTCTCCTACCTGAAGCGCCTGCCGGTGGACGTCCTCAAGATCGACCGCTCCTTCATCGCCGACATGACGACCGGGTCGCGGAGCCGTGCGATCGTGCAGTCGACCGTGCAGCTCGCGCACAGCCTCGACCTCGGCGTCGTGGCGGAGGGCATCGAGGAACGCGACAGCGCGCGCGCGTTGCGCGAGATGAAGTGCGATCTCGCGCAAGGCTTCTACTTCGCCCAGCCAGAGCCCGCGGAGATCGCCGGCCGCCACATCGCGTCGGGGATGCCTGGACGGTGCCGGTGTAGGAGTGCCCTGGCCCGGGCCGTCAGTGCTTGCGGACCATCCTCAGGATCTTCACGTTGATGACGGCGAACCGGAAGAGCTGCCAGAGGAGGTTCGTCCGCATCCTCTTCGTGAACGCGGTCGGGACGGGCGGGTAGTAGGTCTGCTCGAAGGGGGTCCTCGAATCGGCGGGGGGCTTCGTCGCGCTCATTCCGGCACCATCGCCCAGAGGGGTTCGCCTTGGCCTTGTAGAGAACCGAAGTGGAGGAGGTGCTTGATCCAGTGCCCGGCGAGGCCGATCTCGCCGAAGGTCCAGCCGAGGTCGCGCCCGGTGTCGGGGTACTTCCTGAAATCGGGGACGATGGGGAAGAGCGTCATAGAGACGGCGGTCCCGCGGAAGACACCCGCGCCGGCCGAGGCGATGCAGGCCGCGCCCATGTGGGCGAGAGACGCCTGGCGCGTCGGGGTCGTGGCGGTTCCCTTGATCATGTCGACGATGTTGAAGGCGACCTCTCGGGCCATGACCCCGGTGGGCATTCCCGTGCGGGGGGGCGTGGGGAAGATGGGCGTCCCCTTCGGGCTCGTCATCGGCTTGGAGATGGCGTGCGGCGGCGCGAAGGCGATGCCGACGGCGAAGACGTTCGGGTACTTCGGAGACTGGTAGGTCCGGGGCCAGTCGTCGGGGGACCACTCCTCGTAGGGCTTCTTCGCGTAGTCGCCGTCGACGAGCATGAAGCCGCTCGGGGCGAAGACGGTCGGAGTGATGTCGGCGCCCGAGCTGTCGAACGCTTTGAGCCCGACGCCGGAGAACGGCGGAAGGAGCATCGCGAAGTCGAACTTCAGCGAGCGTTCGTCGCCGTCGAGGGTCTCGTACGAGGCCTCGCCCGGAGCGACCTCCTTCACGCCGGCGCGGGTGATCCACTCGATGCCGCGCTCGGTGTAGAGCGACTCGGTGAAGACGCGGCTGTGGGTGACGTAGCCGCCCCGCCGGATGAACATGCCGCCCATCCCGAAGTCGCCCAGCTCGTGCTCGTTCGAGATCCAGACGACCCGGGCCTTGTCGCGGACGCCGCGCCGGCGGAGCTCGAACTCGACGTTGAAGATGTACTCGAACGCCGCCCCTGGCAGGTGCAGTTGCCGTGGCCGGGTGCCGACGAGGAGCGTCTGCGCTTCTCCCCGCCTTCATCCGGGCGACCGATTCGTCGAACGCCTTCGACGGCGTGCGCGGCGTGGTCGAAGGTGCAGACGGAGACGCTGTTCCTCTGGGGCCAGGCCCGGCGTGGCGGCGAAGTTGAGCTTGGGGCCGGTGGCGTTGACGAGCCAGTCGTAGGGGACCCGCTCCTCCTGGCCCGCTTTCCCGGCCTCGGTGAGCTCGACCCTCACGTAGGGCCTGCCGGCGTCGCCGTCCCCTTCGGGGTGAACGCTGACGGCCCTGCCCTGCACGAAGGCGATCCCGGTCTTCTCGTACACGGGACGCAGCGGAAAGGTGACCTGCTCGGGCGTCATCACCCCCACGCCGACCCAGATGTTCGAGGGGATCCAGTTCCACTTGCTGTTGGGAGAGACGACGACGACCTCGTGGTCGCGGCCGAGCTTGCGCCGGGCGTGCAGGGCCGCCGTCTGCCCCGCGATCCCGGCCCCGAGGATGACGAGTCGGGCCATGACACTTCCCTCCGCCTGCCGAGAATATCCCCGGACGTGGGCGTCCGGCATCGCCATTTCGCAGGGAGACGAGGTGAAGCCGTGACGCCGTGACGCGCGGTCCGGAGGCGGCCCCCGAGTCCGTCCAGGCCGCGAAAGCTCCCGCGGGCAGCTCCCGCCGGCACTGCGGCGCCTGACCCATACTCCGCCGGGTATGCGGAGACCCGCGTTCGTCGCCGTCGTCGCCGAGAAGCCGTCCGTCGCCCGGGACGTGGCGGCCGTGCTCGGCGCGACGAAGCGGGGGGCGGGGTGCCTCGTGGAGCGGAGCACGTGACCTGGGCGATCGGGCATCTCGTCGCGCTCGCCGGGAGCCGGGGCAGATGCATCCCTGGCGTGGCAGAGCTGGAGGCGCGACCGGCTGCCGATCCTCCCGCAGGTCAGGCCCTCGTCGTCCAGGACCGGTGAAGGACCAGTTCGAGGCGGTGAAGAAGGTGCTCGCCGACCCGCGCGTGACGGAGGCGGCGTCTGCGCGACGGACGC